>DATFKV010000345.1:0-7279 GCA_035268465.1 Cryomorphaceae bacterium
GTGTAGAGACCATTCGGAAGGTCACTATCACCATTTGCTGCCCAATTAGAAGGGATCTGACCGTAAAAGCGTATGGTGTCGGTAACCCCGGGAGCCAGAGTTATCGGTTCGCTCATGCCTGTCCATGTTTCTTCATTGGGATCAGTAAGAGTGACGATGAGTGTAACTCCCGTTTGCTCTACCGAGCCACCATTGGTTACACCACAGGCAAAGTTAAAATCCTTGGTTGAGAAATCCGGTTGAGTGTGGTATTCGAAAGAACTAACTTGATCGAGATCGGTAGTTTCTTCGCTAGCCGTAAAATAGGAGCCATCGATTTCAAAGAAAGTCTCGAAGTGGTCATCATAAAAAGTTTCTCCAATGATCAGTTCATTTTCGGGAAGAGTTGATACGATCAAGTCATCAATCATCCATCCGTAACCTGAACCGAAGCTATTTACCTGATCGGGAGTTAAATTGGGATTGACGGAAAGGGCATCGGAAAACCATCGAAAGCGAATTCTCACGTCAGGTTCTCCGGCGGCAATAGAAGTGATGTCAACAGTCAATTCTCCTTGTACCGAAGGCTCGTTAAAACCCAATTCGGTATTTAGTTCGTAAGGGACCCAAGAAATGCCTTCATCGATAGAAATTTCGAGAAACTGTTGGTCGAAATTAAATGCTCGTGCCCGTTGGTTGAACGTTACAGCGACATCGGTCAATGAACTGCAATCTACGAATCCGTCGTACTGAAGAATAGAGTTTTGCGGCTCAACGTCTTCATCCAATAAGAAAGATATGCCATCAAATTCACCAAAACCATTGTCTGCAGTGGCAGATTGCATTGCCCCCATATACTCCTCCACGTTCGGGCTGGTTTCATTAACTATTGCCCATGTGCCTTGTCCTCCTTCATTTATCAAAATCCATTCTTCAGAAACGTCAAATTCATTTGAGAAAATGGTGTTCTTAGCAGTAAAGGTGGAGTAATTGATTTTTGCGTTTTGTTGAATAACAGGAGGCTGAATGACTCCATGAAGAGTTTTAATTGCTTCTTGGCTACTTTGAGCCGCTGAGTGCAGACCCGAGAGCACAGCTGATGCTCCTAAAAGGTAGATTTTTAATTTCATGAGATAAATGGTTAGGGTTGTAAATAATGTAATGGGTGAAGTTACTCAATATTTTCAATGTGTTTCCCCGAGAATAATTACTAATCAGTCAATTACAATGTATTGTCAGAGTGCTTGAAGATCCGGTATATTTCTAAACATAAAAAAACCCCGCTGCAACGCAGCGAGGTTTTTTTCAATAAAACTTACTTGTTTGAGAAGACTATTGAATAGTCATTTTTCTTGATACGCGTTCGTTATCAGTAACGATACTATAGGTGTATGTACCTGATGCCAAAGCACTGCCGTCAAAGCTAATAACTTGTGCTACCATGGCAGGAACATTTCCGTAGTCCTTTTGATAAACGATTTTCCCTGTGATGTCAAACACTTCAAAAGTCACCTCACTGGTCTCGTCCAATTGAAATTGGATCATAGTATTGTCAACTACCGGATTAGGGTAGTTTTGAGTCAACTTAACCCCGCTTTCGTAAGTCACATCATCGGTACTAACTAATTCATCAACTGTCGTACGGAATCGAATAAGAGGAACCAAATCACCTAATGTAAACCATCCTTGAGGACCTGTTGAAGGTTCCGCGAAGTCATAAAGAACACCTGCTCCCGGTTCTTGGAGGTTGGATTGAGCGTGGATAACGGCAGGGAATCCGATAGGCGGAACTTGTGCTTCTCCTTGGTAGATTACATCGGGAGTGATCAAGATTGGTGTAGGTAGCTCGATTGAGATCCAATTTGTGTTTCCTGAAGAGAGATCCTCCTCTTGAATCACATATTCGATTTCATCTTCAGCAAAATACCTGAACATAGGATTGTCTTCGTTCTCTTCCGTTAATACTGATCCAGTTCTCACATTGAGATTGATAAATTCTCCTGGAGTAGAAGGAGCAGATTCACTTCCTGAAAGCACAAATTCGATGTGAGTGATGTAGGCGGCATTACCACTCTCTACATCAGCCTCGGTAAAGACAAAACGATTACCCCAAATCACGTCATCTCCAAGGTCCGGATAGAAGTTCGTAAATGCGTTACGATCATTTTCCATGAATGCAAAACCATCGTTTCCTGCGTCCGTACTGATTCTAGTGGATCGAGTGACTCCAACGTTATCGTCGGGTCTTGCGTCGTCGGCAGCTTGCACCACTTCATATTCAAAGGTATATACCCCTGGTGCAGGATTTTCCCACCACGTAGGTGTTTGGTCGTATATGCGGAGGGTATCAGTTGCTCCCACGCCCAATGTGATTGGGTCAGACGGTGGCAATGCAGCCAAAGGTTCGCCATCCAAGAATGGAGTAACGATCAATGTAACATCAGTTTGCTCTAAACCACCGTTATTGGTGACACCAGCTGCAAAGTTGAATGGACGTGTAATGTATTCCGGTTGATTCCAGTATTCAAACTTTCGGATATAGTCTAAGTCTGATTCTTCTGCCGGAGATTCGAAGAAGTTGTTGAAGTAGGTATCACCAATGGCAATATCATTATCAGGAACTGATACTACTTGAACATCATCGAACATAGCATAATAGTGCGTTGCTCCACCAACTAGTGATGGGTCCCAGATGAATCTAATTCTGCATTCTGTAAGATCGGAAGCGCTAGAGAGTATATCGCTAATGTTGATTCCGAAATTGCTGGAAGTTGTAATGTTTCCTTCTCCGCCGCTGAGGAAAAACAGGTCGAAGCTGGCATATGTTTGACCATTGTCGGTAGAAAATTGAACCGTGATGTTGTAGTCACTACAGCACATTCTCCATTGTTGCCAAAACGACAGCAGACCTGAGGAATAACCGGTGAGGTCTATAGCCGGTGATGTTAGAATAGCATCCACCGGGTTGCTAGTGAGGCTTGCTGCTCCCTGCTCGGATACTTCAGTAGCAATGGAGTTGAAACGGTCAGCATCCAACATCATGAAACCGTTATCGGCAGTAGTAGAAGGGATGGTAGCTATATTATTCATAAAGTTCGGGATAATATCGCCATACGCATCGGTAGTGGTAAGCGGAGCCTGAGGGTCGTATCCATCAGGAGCTCCAATTGGATAGGACACGAACCAGTAGTCTCCTTGTGCTCCTTCAGTGGTCCATTCTCCATTATCACCTTCACCGGCAAAACCATTTGAGAAGTCTTCCGACCAGTACACTTCTAATTCTCCGTTGCCTTTCGCTTCATTATTCAACACGATGGCTTTGGTGTCTTCCATGAGTACGGCTTTATTGGTCGCCGTCGTTTCAGACTTTGAAACGTCTGATTTCTGGGCAACACCTGTAAGCGCAAATATGCTCAGGGCACTCGCAAAGTAGATTTTTAATTTCATAAGAATTTGGTGTTAGTTATATATGAACAATAAAGATATAAAGCTACTAAAAATAGTCGCTCACTAAGTCAAAAAATCGATCTCAATGGGCAGATTATATGACCCATTGAATTCCAAGACTTGCAATTTTTTGACTATAAAATTTCAATTCCTAAAAAGGGTAACAAAAAAAGGGGTGGACATGCCACCCCTTAATAGTACTAGTCGTTAACAGAATTATTTGGTAACAACCATTTTACGTACGATTCTGTTGTTTCCAACTTTGAGACCATACTGGTATACTCCGGCCGCAAGTTTTAGATTATCAAGAACGATGTCTTCTTGAACACCTGCCGGACGATCGCCCAAATCTTTTTGGTAGATCATTTTTCCGGTGTTGTCGGTAATGGCAAAAGTAACGTTCTCTGCCGCAACTTTCAATTCCCAAGAAATTCGGGTTGATCCGTTTGCAACAGGGTTAGGGAAGTTTTGACCCATAGAGAAATTCAAACTACCCAGGTCACTTGAGCTTGTCGGAGCACCAAATCCGGCTCTCACATTAGGAGTGTTGGCACCTAAAGTAAACCATCCTTGAGGACCGCCTGATACATCGAGGAAGTCATAAAGAACTCCGGCACCGGCTTCTTGCCTGTTTGAAACAGGGATAGTAGCAATAGGTGCGCCTACCTCGGGTACTTCAAATTCTGCTTGATATACAACGCCCGGTTCCAAGGTGATTGTAGCATCATCCGGAAAGAAAATCGTGATGTAATTGGCAAGCCCGTCGGTGGAAACATCCCCTTCTGAGATGACATAGGCCAATTCATCATCGGCGAAAAACCTTTCCATCTCATTGTCCGGACCTTCAGCTTCCAATACCGAACCTTGACGAAGGTTTACAAATACTTCTTCTCCGATTACGGTCGGGTCATCGGTAGCATCAACAAGGGCAAATTGGATATAATTTACTTCCGTTTGCTCCTCAACGGTAAATTGATTTCCCCAGATAGCAGCTTGAGAAATATTGTACCACCCGGAATAAGCCTCGCCTAAATCATTCGTCATTTTTTCCGTTCCCACAGTAAATGACTTTGAAAGAACGGTGTTGTTACCCGGTAGAGCATCTTCTTCATTAATTGCAATTTCGAAGTCTACGGTATAGTCACCTAACAAACCACCATCAGTCATAAAGGCTGCCAACATTTCATCTTCAATGGTGATTACAGTGTCTTCACCTGCAGCTAATTCGTCGATAGCCGAAGAAAATGATTCAGGACCATCAGGAGTATTCACTGTAACCAGGAATGTAACACCAGTCGACGTTTCGGCTCCTTGATTTGTCACATCTGCTACAAAGGTGAACGGACGTACGTGATTTTGACGGTACTCACTATACTCCAAGTTAGGAATGTAATCAGTATCCGAATAGTCAGTTTGACCAATCAAAATATACTCGTCAAAATATGCAGCATTCAACACAACATCGTTAGCCGGAGTTTCAATAATTTGAAGATCATCTACAGCCCAATGCCATCCCCAATCTGCAACAAAATTAAAACGCAATCTTACGGATGGCTCGTTTCCAATGATGTCACCTACAGAGATGGTCACAACTTCCGGGTTTTCCGTATTGGTGTTTGTCTCCAAATCAAGATTTACCTGAAACGGAATCCAAGAGTTACCACCATCCGTGCTGAAATCAACAAAATAAGAAGTGGCAAAATTTCTTGAATTCTGTTCAAAAACAAAAGAAACATTTTCAGAACCTTCTAGGCTGAAATCTTCATTGTATTCAATGAAGCAGTTTTGAATAGAACCGTCTCCGGCAGGATCACCATTAACAAAAGCAAATCCATTGTCGGCAGTTGTCAATGCGATGGGATTTAATGCCGCAACAGGACTCGCATTCACATCAGTGATAATCTCCCAATCAATTGGAGGAGTACTTTCGTTGTAGATGTCCCACTTGGATGGATCGGAAAAGTCGTCTGACCAGAGTACGACGTCTTCTCCTTTTGGTGTATTGACGGTTTTCGTTTTGTTCGGCTGATCTACCTCAACGAAGCCTTTTTTTGTAATCAGTTGAGTATTCTCTCTGGCGCTTTGAGCAAAAGCTATACTTGCTGTTAAGCTGAGAGTTAGCATTAAGTAGAATTGTTTTTTCATAGAACTTTAGATTTTACAGTAAGAAACAAATGTAATAATAATCGCGTGTTTCTGAAAAGCCAAAAACAACAGGACTTGTACTCCCAATGGATTACTCTCCTTATGCTTCCTCCAATTTAGTTCCCGCTTGCGCGTAATCTGATAACGGAGGGCAAGAACACACTAGATTTCTATCGCCGGCAGCATTGTCTACTCTTCCCACCGGTGCCCAAAACTTTGCTAATTTCAAGTATCCCAAAGGATAAGCTGCCTTCTCTCGAGAATAAGCGTGCTCCCATTTGTCAGCGGTGACCTCCAGAGCGGTGTGAGGAGCATTTTTCAGAACATTATCATCCTTGGGGTAAATTTCCTTTTCAATCTCTTCGATCTCTTTTCTGATTTGCAGCATGGCATCGCAGAAGCGATCCAATTCGCCTTTGGACTCACTCTCGGTAGGTTCGATCATCAATGTGCCGGCTACCGGCCAAGAAACGGTCGGAGCGTGAAACCCAAAATCGATCAGGCGCTTGGCGATATCAGCAACTTCTACATTGGCCATCGCTTTAAAGGGGCGGCAGTCTACTACCATTTCGTGAGCCACCGTGTCGTTCTTCCCTTTGTACAGAATGGAATATGCTCCGCTTAATCTCGCTTTGATGTAATTGGCGTTGAGAATGGCATATCTGCTGGCATCAGTCACTCCGTCTCGCCCCAACATCTTTATGTATCCATAAGAAATTAAAAGGATCAGCGCACTTCCAAAGGGTGCTGCAGAAACTGCGCTAATGTTGTTGAATCCGCCTGTTTCGCTTACGGAGTGTCCCGGTAAAAAGGGGACCAAGTGTGAGGCAACGCAAATCGGCCCCATGCCGGGCCCTCCACCACCATGTGGGATGGCGAATGTTTTGTGTAAGTTCAGATGGCAAACATCTGCACCAATTATTCCGGGATTGGTCAAGCCTACCTGCGCGTTCATATTTGCACCGTCCATGTATACTTGGCCACCGTTATCGTGTATGATTTTGTTGATCTCTACTACCGATTCTTCGAATACACCGTGAGTAGAAGGATAAGTGATCATGAGTGCAGAAAGTTTCTCTGCATTGGCTTCTGCTTTTTTGCGCAAGTCTTCCACATCAATATTTCCTTGATCGTCGCATTTTACGACCACTACTTTCATTCCGGCCATTACGGCACTGGCGGGATTGGTCCCGTGCGCACTTTCAGGAATAAGAGCCACGTTTCGGTGATCTTCTCCTCGGCTGTGGTGGTAGTTTCTAATCACCATCAAGCCTGAGTATTCTCCCTGCGCACCGCTGTTTGGCTGGAGCGAAACTCCCGCAAATCCGGTGATTTCACAAAGTGCGCGTTTCAGCTCTTCAAACATCTCGCGGTAACCCGAAGTCTGCGAAGTGGGTGCAAAAGGATGAATATTTGCCCACTCGGGCCACGTGATTGGCATCAGCTCGCTTGCCGCGTTGAGTTTCATGGTGCACGATCCCAAAGAGATCATGCTGTGGGTTAGCGAGAGATCTTTGTTCTCGAGCCTTTTGATGTAGCGCATCAGCTCGGTCTCGCTGTGGTACATGTTGAAGACAGGGTGTTCCAGAAATTCAGATTCACGCTTGAAAAACCCTTGAATAGGCGACTCGGCTTCTATCGGAATCTCCTTGGGGTTTGGTCCGGCTACTTCGAGAAATATCTCGTAGATATCTTGAAAATCCTGACG
>DATFKV010000346.1:0-2928 GCA_035268465.1 Cryomorphaceae bacterium
CTTGCATTTCCCGATGTGGCGTAAGTCAAAGCCTCTTTTATTTCTTCTAAGGGATAAATGCGATCTACTTTGGGATAGACGCTTCCCCGTTCTATCATTTTGCGGATGGTAGAGAGGTCTTTCGGATCTGGCTTGACTCTAAATACGATCACTTTTCGATTGTTCAATATGCCGCCAAAAGGACTGGAAACAATAGCCGAAGGACTAAATGCAGAAACCACGTATTTACCATCTCCGGTCAACATTTTTCGGTACTTGTGTGCTGAGGTGTCCCCTACGGTGTCAAAAATTAATTCGTAACGCCTTTCGTCACTTAAGAATTCCATCTTTTCATGACTTAGGGTAAAATCCGCCCCGAGACTTTTTACAAAGTCCAAATTCTCTGAGCGCGATACGGCTGTGACCTGAAGATTGTAGTTCTTCGCCATTTGTACGGCAAAATGTCCGACACCCCCGGCGGCACCTATGATTAAAACAGATCGATAGGATAACATCTGCCCCCAATCTACTAAGCCCTGAAAAGCAGTGGTAGCAGTGGTAGGAACGGCTGCAGATTCCACGAAGCTCAAATTTTTTGGCTTTAAAGCCAACGCCGATTTTGGTACACAAACGTATTCCGCAAATCCACCGAATCCATAATTTGCCAGAGAAGCATAAATCTCTTGCCCGAGCATCCAGCCAATCGCTTCAGGTCCTAAGGCATCCACTACCCCCGCTATGTCTATTCCCGGCGTGGCCTTACCTGGATTGAAAAGACCGTTTCGCATCCGGTACCAGAACTTACCTTGGACCAATTGAAGGTCAATTCGATTGACTGAGGCAGCGCATACTTTTATGCGTACCTCATCTGCTTGAGGAACCGGTTTTTCAACCTCCTCCAATCTCAATTGATCTACCGAACCGTATTTATCAAAGACTATCGCTCTCATGAGAGTATTTGGGCTAAAGTAATCCTTTTGACACCGAAATGAGTTGAATCAAAACAATCTGCTCCATAAGGAAATGTATGCATACGTTTATTGTCCATCTATCCGACTTTAAACCATATGTGAACAACGAAGAGCATTACACAAAAGGAGACTAAAAAAAGATGTAGTATCAAATCCCCTTATTTACGGGGAAGAAAGGAAATAATGATGTAATTAAGATGTAGTTTTAATCACATAAGAATCACTTACATTGTACATTAAACACAATCAAATAATCTGACATGAAAAAAGTAATTCTACTCTCTTCTCTTTTAATCGGAGGTGCGGCATTTGCCCAAACATCTCCAATCAATTTCGAACCGGACGGAAACGGTGCCGACTTTTCTTGGGCCACTTTCGAAGCTCCGGAAGGTTTTGACAACCCTACATTTACTGTTGAAGCTAATCCTGTAACGGATGGAATCAACTCATCTGCCACTGCAGCTAGAATTGATATAGCTTATCCAACTGATGATTTTTGGGGAAAAGCAGGTTGTGAAACAGACAATCCCGGAATGGATATGGGTATATTTACCTTTGACGAATCCAACAGCACCGTTAAAGTAATGATCTTCCAAGAAGGTTTCGCAGCTCCTGTAGCGTTGAAATTTGCAAATACAACTTTTGGTGCTGAGCTTGAAACGGTTGTTAATAACGAAATAGCCGATGAATGGGTTGAAATCGAGTTTGACATGAGTTCTCTTATTAATTCAGGTGTTGCTCCTTTCTCTCAATTCATATTTTTTCCCAGTTACGCTCCTCGTGAAACAGGTCATGTAGTTTGGTTCGACAATGTAACTTTCGAAGAAGGAGATCCTCCTGCAGGAGATCCTATGGTTTCTGCTCCCGACCCAACCATTGATGAATCTGAAGTTATTTCCGTGTACAGCGAGTATTACCAAACAAATACGGTCGACAACTTTAATTTCAACGATTTTCAAGGCGGTGGTTTAATCACCGAAGTAGATATTGAAAGCGACGGAAATCTTGCAGGTAAAATTGAAGGATTAACTTTTTATGGTGCTGCTTGGGATGCTGAAGATGTTAGCGACTTCCTCTATGTGCACCTCGATTACTGGTCAACTTCATCAGGATCTTTCAATTTTTACCTGATAGATCAAACTGCCGGTATCCCCGGTGGCGCGATAGAAGAGCCACGTTATTCATTCGGAGTTGGTGGAGATCAAGAAGTCGTACAAGGAGAATGGGTAAGTGTATTTATTCCCCTTCAACATTTCTTGGATTATGATGCAGGAACCTTTGATTTTGACTTGAATGACATTGGTCAATACAAATTCGACGGGAACGGAACACTTTGGTTTGACAACATTTACTTTACATCCAATCCTTTGAGTGTAGACAATGTTGTTTCTGAAAGCTTGAGTGCTTTTCCTAACCCTTCAGTAGACTCTTGGACGGTTTCGTCTGATTTGAGCTCGATCAATGAAGTGCGTGTTTACAATGCACTGGGGCAAGTGGTTCTTTCGATCAGCCCCAATGCGAGCATGACTCAAATTGATGCTTCAGGTCTGGACAAAGGTTTTTACATCGCTGAAATCCGCACGGACCGCGGAACGGGTATTATAAAATTGATTAAAGAGTAAGTTCTTTTTACAAGCGCTCGATCAATACAAAGCATCCGCCAATGGCGGGTGCTTTTTTTGTTTCCTTCTTTGCCTGCACCTCGAAGCTGATCCAAGAGCGAGCTCTCAAAAACAAACTAAGAACTAGGATTAAACCAAGAACTCACCCCACAATGGCAGGTGGTCCGACATTCGCCAGGAAAGACTGCTGCCGGTGTAACCTCGTCCCTTTAGTGCAATAGCCGTAAAATCATAAGCCCCTCCGCGGGAATATTTGAGCGAGATTTTGTCCTCCCCTGCCTCATTTTTGAACCAGGCCAATTGATCGTAGTATTTGACACTTTTCTCATAGATCATTCTTCTTACTTTGGTCAGGT
>DATFKV010000347.1:0-3356 GCA_035268465.1 Cryomorphaceae bacterium
ATCACCCACCACGGCAAGCGTGCCGACGCCATCGTAAAAGGCATGCTCGCCCACAGCCGCAGCGGAAAAGGAGAAAAGATACCTACCGATCTCAACGCCCTCGCGGAAGAGTACCTGAAGCTCTCCTACCATGGCCTCCGCGCCAAAGACAAATCCTTCAACGCCGACTTCAAAACCGACTTTGATCCCAATCTATCGAAGGTAGACGTGGTTCCACAAGACATTGGCCGAGTCTTACTGAACCTCATCAACAACGCTTTCCAAGCAGTTCACGGAAGGAGCCAAGTAGAAGGGTCTGATTACAAACCTGAAGTAACCATCACGACCAAGCTAACGGCTAACGGCCAGCAGCTAATAGCTATTTCTGACAACGGCCCCGGCATCCCCGCTGACATCAAAGACAAAATCTTCCAGCCTTTCTTTACCACGAAGCCCACGGGTCAGGGAACGGGATTGGGATTGAGTTTGAGCTACGATATTGTAAAGGCGCATGGAGGCGAATTAACAGTTGAATCTCCTTCAGCTGGTAACGGGCATACCAGAACAACATTTACCATAATATTACCGAAATGACAATCCAAAAGTCTATAAGTATGATGCGGAATCGGAGCATATCATTTATTATCCTGTGCACTACGCTGGCATTGGTTCTTTTCTCATGCGATAATAAGCCTGAGTCTATTCCTTTTCCACAAGATAAAACCGAACTCTTGCCACCATCGAGTGAACCGCTGCGCTTTACCGCGCCCAAAAAATTTGAGTGGCAGGTCAACGACTCCACAACATTTCAAAAGCCCGTTCCGATAAAAGTGGATTTGGCTTCTGTTCCTTCCAAGCCTTTCTATCCCGATGGATTTCTTCCGCTTGATCAGCCAATGGATGAAATGCCTTTTACCATGAGGCAAGATACCGTGATCAATTTCGAAGAACTGCCTTGGGAACCGATCGAAATGAAAACATCAATTCTCGAGCCTCCGACAAGGGTAAAAGCTCGATTGCCCAAATTAAACAAGAATGCCTCCGTGGGGATTTTTGAGTTCGGAGAAGATCATGGATTGCCCGGGAGCATCGTCACTGCAATGATGGAAGATAGTCAAGGCATGATTTGGATTGCAACTGACTACGGTATTTGCCGGTTTGATGGAGAATACATTGAAACCTACGACATCTTAGATGAGCGATTTACGGGAGCACAAACCTTAGCAGTAAGCATGCTGGAAGATAGAAAAGGGCGCATCTGGATTTATACAAAGGATATGGGATTCTACGTCTTAGATCTGCACGCAGGAATTGTTAGAAATGCCATTCTTATTAAAGATAGATTCCGCCGCTTCGATTTTGGAAACTCCATGATCATGGATAGCAAAGACAGGATTTGGTTTGGCACTCAAAGTGAAGGAGTTTTCGTTGTAGACCCGAACGAGTTTAATTTCAAAAATGTCGCCAAATTGAGACCTGGTGATAACGGCGACGTTCGTCAACTCGCGGAGGATAAGTTTGGAAAAATCTGGATCGGTTCTGACTCGGGTCTATCTATGATTGATCCGGAGACAGGGCAGGTTCAATCACATGTCAAGCAGTCAAACTTTTCTTTTTCATCTATAAACGGCTTTTTTTGCGACAGCGAAAACAATATCTGGGTAGGCACGGAAAACGAAGGAATCGCAAGGATTCATTCGGGTAGAGAAAGCAGTAAGGTTCTCGGTAGCGATCAAGGAGTCCAAGCTCCTGTATATCAGTTTACCGAAGGGCAAGATGGCAAAATATGGATATCTACTAATGGTGATGGGATCTATATTTTTGACCCGGTCCTCCAAAAATTAAAGCAACTGAACCGGAAGAAAGGATTAAGCGATGACCGAGTCTACTTATCATTCTTGGATAGTTCGGGCCAGATCTGGATAGCCACAACCAAGGGGCTCAACCTTATGGATACCGAAGGATTGATGCCCAACTTCCTTACCGAGGAAGATGGACTGAGCTGGCCTAATGTCTGGTCATTTATGGAAGACCGAAATGGGGATTTGTGGTTAGGTGCCTGGGAAAGCATGGACATTTACGATTCGGAAAATCACGCCATCAAAAGGGTTGATCTCGCGCTTCAACTGGAAAAAAACATAAGCATTCCTTTCCAATCAATGCAGATGCCTTCCGGAAATTACCTCATTAAAGTACCTTCCCTGGGCTTGGCCATTTATAATCCTGATCAATCGACCATTACAAAAATAACTCCTGAAAACGGACTGACCAACCTTTACCAATCATCGTGCTTTGTAGACCGTTCCGGGAAAATCTGGACGGGTGGCTTTAGGAATGGAGGTATAGAAGTTTATGACCCGCAAACCAACAGTTTCAAGCGTATTACAAATGAATTCGACTTGATTGGCAATCTCTTTTGGGGAATTCATGAAGATGCTATAGGCCAAATTTGGGTGGGGACAGACGTTGGCGTCAACATTATCAATCTTGAAGAAAATACGATCTCATACCTGGTGGAGGGAGAGAATACCACCACCAGGAATTTTGGAACATTCCTAACCGATCAGCAAAATAGAATGTGGATGGGCACACGGACGGGAATTCTGGTTGCTGACCAAAAGAACGAACTCTTGACTTCTATCTCATCGGAGAATGGACTGATCTCTCCCGAAGTTTACACCCTTTATGAGCACGATGGCGTGATGTATGCCGGCACGGAAAATGGTTTGACCTCTTTCGCCACGCCTCCAAGTTTTAGTACCGATCTATCCGTTCTTGACATAAAATCATACGCAAAAGAGCAAGGTCTCATTTTCAATAATTTCAATGCAGATGCGGCCATTGCTTACGATGATAAATTGTGGTGGGGAATTGAAACGGAAGTGCTTACCGTAACAGAGATCCCAAAGAGAGACACGGTAAAAGGCACTACCTATATTTCGGGGATAGCGATCTCTGACAAAAACCGAAATTTTTATGACTACGAGCTCGCCCACGATACTTATACCGATTTGGACACGCTTTTCAGCGCACAAAAGGACACTTTCTTTCTCGCCGAACAGCGTCCTCAAGAAACGGGTTGGTTAAACGAGAACGATATCAAATGGAATGGGCTTGAAGGAAATTACAATCTACCAACAAACCTGGAAATTCCGTATGAGCAAAACTACGTGAGTTTTCAGTTTACGGGAGCTCAATTGAAAAACAGGAATAAAACTCGATACAGTTATTACTTGCAAGGTTATGATGAGGTGTGGAGTGATCTTTCACCTGACCCATTTAGTAAAAACTACAGAAACCTTCCTGCGGGAAACTATACATTCCACGTTCAGAGCAAAATATTTGAAGGTGGCTGGAGTGAGCCCGCAACTTTTAGC
>DATFKV010000348.1:0-3949 GCA_035268465.1 Cryomorphaceae bacterium
GCCACTTTCTACCAGCCCTGGGTTACATCGAAGTCCACCTGGCGCGAGCTTTCGCCCAAATGGGCCATGAGGTGACGGTGGTAACCACAGATGCGGTTCCGTCTTACGTGAGCCATCTTTATGAAAATTTCGGGCGACCACCTGAAGGAGTTGAGGTCATTCGTCTTAAGCCTATTTTCACCTTGGGGCAAATCCTAATTAGCAGAGGAGTGAAAAACTTTGTATTCCTCTCTCGACCCGATCAAATCATAGTGATTGGTCTTGGCAAGCGATTTCCGAAACACGCATTAGGGTTGGGTGTCCACACTACCGTTCTCTTTGGCGATAATGCTGCAAGTTACGGCGATTCACCGTCTTGGATAGTCAGACTCCTCTTTGAGCTTTTCAAGCGTGGAACTTATCAAAGAGCCATTAAAAAAGCAGAAAGACTGGTCGCCTATACCCCCGAAAGCTTTGAGGCGGCAGGCAAAATGCTCGGAGGCAAATGGGCGGAAAAACTAGCCGAACAGAAAGACTTTATCAGCTTAGGGTTTCATCCCGATGAGTTTTACTTCAATGAAAGTCTGCGCCGGCTCAAGAGGTCGGAGCTCGACTATTCAGACTTGGATCGAGTGGTGATAACCGCTACCCGCTTGCGACCTGAAAAGAATCTGGAGGCTGCGATTCCTGCTTTTCAAAAGGAAAATTCAAAAACCAAATGGTTGATCTTAGGTAGTCACGGTGACGATTATGCCAAACAGTTTCGCGAGAAGCTAAAAGCCGACTTAGGCGAAGATCGATTTATGCTGTTGCCTCATCAAAAGAGAGAAGACTTGAATGCATTTTACAATGCGGCAGACATCGCCCTCTTTACCACGCCGGCTATTTCGATCATTGAGGCCATGGGAACCGGCTTGCCTGTGATTCTGCCACCCGAGAAAAGCCTTTCACATCTGATTTCAGTCGAATCGCAAGGAATATTCGTTGATGATTTTGCGGATCTCAATTTTGAAGATCTTCCGGCCAAGCATCGTGGAGCGCTGGCACAAATGAATGTCGAATTATTTTCCTGGCAGAAACAGGCTGAATTTCTTATTTGTTGTCTTTGAGTTTTACCGGAGCGCTGATTCAGGTGTCAATCAGTATGAAGAATGTAACGAATACGTTACATTTGCAGTATGCGAGAAATCCTCATATCTCAAGAATGTCTTGACTTTATAGACGCGCAGGATGAAAGGGTTTCTCTGAAGTTTTTTCAGCTCGTGGAGATCATCGGAGAGTTAAAGGAAGTGCATGCGCACTTTTTGAAAAAACTTCAATCAACTCAGTTTTACGAGCTGCGAATTAAAACGAGAAACGAGTATCGGATAATAATTTTTGCAATCGACCATTTGAATTTTGCCGAATCTACGAAAGCGATATGCCTGGTTGGATTTCAGAAGAAGTCGACAAAGGATTACAAAAAAGCTATCAAGAGAGCCGAAAAAGTTCTTGAACAATACTTAGAATAACGCCATGGGAAAGTCAATAAATGCCAAAGATCTGATCGCTCAACGATACGGAAAAGAGGGTTCTGAAGAGCGGGAACGCTTTAAGGAGGAAGCCTTTTCCTATTATTTTGGAGAGTTAATCAGAAATCGCAGAAAGGAACTGAAGATGAGTCAAGAAATCTTGGCTGAGAAAATAGGAAAGAAGCGACCTTACATTTCAAGAATTGAAAGCGGTGAGGATATTCGACTATCCAACTTCGCTTTACTTGCCAAAGCGTTGGGGTTAACAATTGAACTAAAACCCGAGTAGTACTGCGTTTGAAACTTCTCGCTCCTCGTTGATAAAAACGTCACTCTTATCGCCGAAGCCCTTCCCGTCCGGGTTTACTTTGTAGAATCTTATGACCTTTCGAGAATGGACAGAATGGCTGCGCGATTTGCCCTGGTTACTCCGGTGGTTTCCGCTTTTGGTGGTGCTTCGCCCCCTTGTCGATAGCCTGTACTTTCTCAAGGAGGTCAGTCCGCTCGCATCGCCGCCTTACCTCATTGGGGTGCTTACCCCGATTTTGGCCATTTCGGCTTTGGTGAAGTTTCGCTATCCGCCTTTCGGCAAAGTGGACAAAGCCTTCATGCATTGGTCGATCATCGTTTTGCTCAATTGCTTTTTTCTTCTGCTTTACGATCCGCTCTCTATTCTCTCCATTGAATTCCTGCTCAAACTTTCTCTACCCGTTTATCTTTTCTTCTTTTTACGCTTGCTGGTTCGAGACCTGCGCGATCTGCACGGCATTCTTCAATCCTTCCTCTACGCAGGGATTTTTATTGCGGCCATCTTGCTCTTCGAGGTTCTGGTAAATCCCATCGGGGTGGAAGAAAGTCGCGGCCTACAGCGAATCCAAGGAAGCTTTGGCGATGTGGTGAGCTACGGGATGTATATCACCTTTGCCATTACCGCAGCCACCTATTTTTACTTTTCGAGAAACCACCTGCTGGCCCAAAACAAACGGCTTATCCTGATCGGAGTGGTCGCTTTTTTCGGGATTTTAGGTTTGGTCAATATTCACCATACCGCCACGTACACCGTATTTCTGTTGATCACCGTGCTATTCCTCCTTTTCAATCTTCGGAAAGGGAGTCCGTCACTTGCCTTTGCGATGATCGTCATCGTCGGAATCGCGATGTCCTATTTCGGTAGTGGAATAGTGGAAGAAAAGATTACACCCTTGATCCAAACCGACTTGGCCGTTTACTCGGGAGATGAAGATACCGACAGATTGCTTCACGGGAGGGTCGGGCGATGGCGTGTGATGCTCGAACAGTTTTCTTCCGAAAGTGTCCCCGTTCAATTTTTCGGCTACCCGCTCAAGTTCGATTACGTCTATCAGTTTATCGGAATCGGTTCTCACAACGACTTCGTGCGAATGCTCTTCGCCACGGGGATTTTAGGACTAATCCTTTACGTGCGACTCCTATTCGTCGTCTTTCGTCGAAATAACTTGCTCGGCCCCGCTCAGCGCTTTCTGCTTTACGCTACTTTTGCGGCACTGTTGTTTTACAGCATCAGCGTTACGCCCACGTTTTACGCGCCTTTTATGTATTTCACCATGGCTGTTTTTGCTTACACGGCCCTTCCCGAAAACTTACGCTTGCAATGGAAAAACCGCGAATATTAATCTTAGGCAAATTGCCTCCCCCTTTGATGGGCCCCGCCATTGCCACGCGAATCATTCTCGATTCCGACTTGCAAGACGACTACGATCTCCGTCATTTCGATACGCGCATCAATGCCGATGTAGCCGATATGGGCTCTTTCAAATGGCAAAAGATCAAGACCATCAGGACGCTCTATTCCAAGTTTGACGAAAGTCTGAAAGAGACAAAACCCGAACTGGTTCTGGTGCCGATCGGCCAAACTACCGCAGGATTTTTAAAGGACATTCCCTTTATCAGAATGGCTGCGAAGTCGGGCGCGAAAGTGCTCATTCAACTTCGCGGAAGTGAGTTTAGAACCTGGTTTGACGGTTTGGATCGCATCCGAAAAAACATGGTGAAAGGCGCTTTAGCCAAAGTACACGGCGTAATTGTCTTGGGTGAAAACCTTCGTTATTTATTCGGAGGTTTGGTGCCTGGCGAAAAGATTTTCGTGGTGTCCAATGGTGCCGACTATCAGTTTCCGGAATGCCGAACCAAGTCCTTGCGCATCCTCTATTTGGCCAATTACCTTCCGGGAAAAGGCGTCAAAGAATTGCTCGAAGCGCTTATCGTCATTCACGAAAAACTCAAGTTGCGGTTTGAGTTTCACGGTTATGGCAGTTGGGACAACGAATCCTACAAGCGCGAATGCATCAAGATGGTGGAGCGCTTTCCGAACTTTTTTCTGAACGGCAGTATCTCGGGCGATGCCAAATGGCAGGCTTTCGCCGATGCAGATATTTTCGTTTTTGCCCCCAAAGCTCCCGAAGGTCATCCTTGGAGTTTGG
>DATFKV010000349.1:0-3685 GCA_035268465.1 Cryomorphaceae bacterium
CTACTCCATGGATAAAGTCGTAGCCCCTGTCAGAATTATGGCTCTTATGGGAATTGAGTTATTAATGGTTTCCAATGCATGCGGAGGAGTGAATCCTGATTTTGAGATAGGTGATGTAATGATCATAAGCGATCACATCAATCTTTTTCCTACGAATCCTCTGATGGGTCCCAATAATGACCAGTGGGGACCAAGATTTCCCGATATGAGTCAGGCCTATGATCACGCGCTGATTCGCGAAGCAGAAATTGTGGCAGCTGAGGCGAATATAACTGTGCAAAAAGGTGTTTATGCAGGATTATCAGGTCCGTGTCTGGAGACACCGGCCGAATATAAATACGTGAGAATAATAGGCGCAGATGCTGTGGGCATGAGCACAGTTCCTGAGGTAATCGCGGCCCGTCATATGGGTGTAAGGTGTTTTGGGATGAGCGTTATAACCGATTTGGGAGTAGAAGGAAAAATAGTTGAAACAACTCATGCCGATGTGGTGCGGGCAGCAAATGCCTCTTCTTCCAAGATGGTTCAAATATTCGAAGGTGTGATTAAAAAGTTATGATCGAAGAACGAACAGAAATATTAGAAAAATACCAATTAGTTGTCGGCCTTGAAGTTCATGCGCAGCTATTGACCAAGTCTAAGGCCTATGCCGGTGATTTAAACTCCTATGGAAGTCTTCCCAATTCAAACACATCTCCTCTCACCTTAGGGCATCCCGGAACCCTGCCAAGGGTAAATAAGAAAGTGATAGAGTATGCTATAAAGCTGGGATTGGCTACGAATTGCTCGATAAGCAGAGCCATGCACTTTGCCCGAAAAAACTATTTCTATGCCGATTTACCTAAAGGCTATCAAATTACTCAAGACACGACTCCGATCTGTACAGGAGGATTTCTGGATGTGAAGGATGCCAACAATGAGGTGAAGCGGATAGGAATTACAAGAATTCATATCGAAGAAGACGCCGGAAAGAGCATACACGATCAAGACCCGTTCAATACATTGGTAGATCTCAACCGCGCCGGGGTTCCCCTTTTAGAGATCGTCTCTGAGCCCGATATTCGCTCCATAGAAGAAGCTTACAATTATTTGGCAGAGATTCGTCGCCTGGTGCGGTACCTCGAAGTTTGCGATGGGAATATGGAAGAAGGGAGCATGCGTTGCGATGCCAACGTATCGGTAATGCTGAAAGGCTCGAAAGAATTTGGAAACCGCTGTGAAGTAAAAAATATGAACTCGCTGCGAAACGTTCAGCGAGCTATCGAGTTCGAAATGAAGCGGCAGATTGATATACTGGAGAACGGCGGCAGTATCACCCAGCAAACCAGAAGCTTTGATGCTGTTCAAGGCACAACGTTTGCCTTAAGGGGAAAGGAAGATGCGCACGATTACCGGTATTTTCCCGAGCCGGATATCCAACCGCTTACACTTGAGCAATCGGATATTGATAGTGTTAAAGAGCACATGCCCCCGTTGCCCAATGAGTTATATAAAAAATACACCCATGAACTCAAGCTCTCGGAATACGATGCAGGGATATTAATTGAGTCAAAACCCATTGCCCTCTATTTTAATGATTTAACAGAGCACACAAAAAACTACAAAGCCGCGGCGAATTGGGTGATTGGTGAAGTGAAATCTCATTTGAATCAAACCGCGACTTCAATTGAAGAATTCCCTTTGAAGCCAGCTCAAATTGCAGAGATCATAGCACTGATTGACTCCGATAAGATCAGTAATTCGGCTGCTTCTCAACAGCTATTTCCCAAGTATATCGAGCATTCGGACAAGACGGCTGCTGAAATAGCAGATAGCGAGAATTTACTGCAAGAAAGTGATGATGACTGGCTCGAAGAACTAGCTCAAAAAGCCATTGAAACTTTCCCTGATAAAGCCCAAGCGTACAAAAATGGAAACAAGGGACTTCTTGGTCTTTTTATGGGAGAAGTAATGAAACTATCCAACAGAAAAGCCAACCCGAAGATGGCCAGTCAAATACTACGAAAACTACTTGAACAATGAGAATTAAAACAAGTCTACTCCCATTAATCGCAGCCGTTTTAATCAGCTGTGAAAGCGAGCCTGAGGTGAACACCATATCCGGAAAGATCTCAAATGCCGAGGATCAATCCATTTATTTAATTGGTTATAATAATGGAATGCCCGATACGCTGAGAAACGCAACCTTGGATCCCGATGGGTCTTTCAAATTTGAGTTCGCGGCGGGAAGACCGGATTTCTACACTTTGGCCTTGAGCGAAGAAAATTCCTTGATTTTAATATTGGATAGCTCAAACACGAATGTGCAGATAGATGCTGATGCTGAAAAGCTTCGAGAGACATACTCTATTACAGGAAGTAAAGAAAGCGAGCATTTGCGGGATCTTCTAGTGAGTACAACCGTATTCGAAAACGAACTTGATTCCTTAATGACAGCCTTGCGCACGTCTGCTGCCACGGGAGAAAATGAAAAAAGAGTTGAACTGGGAAATTCATACAACCGGGCAAGACGCGAGTACCGTGATTACTTGATTGATTTTGTAAACAATGACCCGGGAAAAATGGCCAACTTTACGGCTTTGCAGAGGCTCGACATGAAGGAAGACCTTAAGCATTTCAAAACCGTAAGAGATGCTCTTTCCATGAAACTTCAGGGAAACTATTTTTTTGACAACTTAAGTGAGCAAATCGCAAGCATGGAAAACCAATTGCGTAAGGAAAACTTGCTGAAACCCGGAACGGAAGCCCCTGAGATTGCGCTACCTAATCCCGAAGGAGAAATCATTAGACTTTCCGACCTGAGAGGAAACTACGTACTTATTGACTTTTGGGCATCTTGGTGTAAACCTTGCCGCATAGAAAATCCGAACGTGGTGCGCATGTACAACAAGTTTGAAGACGAAAATTTTGAAATCCTGGGCGTTTCCTTGGATAGAAGTAAAGACAAATGGGTGAATGCCATAGCACAGGATAATCTTGATTGGCCACACGTAAGCGATTTGAAGTTTTGGCAGTCCGCTGCAGCCGAACTCTACAATGTGAAAAGTATCCCTTTCACGGTTTTAGTAGACCCTGAGGGAAAAGTAGTAGCGACCAAACTTCGCGGAGCAGCATTGGAGCAAAAGCTCGAAGAGATCTTCAATAGCTAAGGATGAAGAAGTACTTCTTCGCTTCTGACTTTCATTTGGGTGCACCATCCTCGGATGAGAGCCTCTTGAGGGAGAAAAAGGTGGTTCAGTGGCTCGAAGAAGTTCGTCATGAAGCAGAGGAGATTTTCATTCTTGGTGATGTATTTGACTTTTGGTTTGAATACAAAACGGTAGTTCCACGGGGACATGTGCGCATACTGGGCAAACTCGCCGAAATTGTAGATTCAGGTACCAAAGTGCACTGGTTTATCGGAAACCACGACATGTGGATCTTTGATTATATTCCGAACGAAATTGGTGTAGAAATACATCGTGAGCCCATCCGGAGAACCCTGAATGGAAAGCAGTTTTATATTGGCCATGGAGATGGTTTAGGGCCGGGAGACCATGGCTACAAACTCATTAAAAAGGTTTTTCGCTCGGGTCCATGCCAGTGGCTATTTGCTAGATTGCATCCTAATTTTGGCATAGGTCTCGCTAATTTTTTTTCTAAGATAAGCCGAAAGAAAGGAGTGGAAAGCGATAAGGTATTTCTG
>DATFKV010000350.1:0-4930 GCA_035268465.1 Cryomorphaceae bacterium
GAGATTTTTCCTTTGGATATTCTCTACCAATGCCATTTCAAGCATGGCTTGATCGTTTGCCACCCGAATATAAGCGGGAATCTCGTCGAATCCCGCAATCTGAGAGGCACGAAAGCGCCTTTCACCACTGATGAGTTGAAAGCGGTCATGCCCGAGTTTTCTCACCGTTACCGGTTGAATGATGCCGAGTTCTTTAATCGATTGTACCAGCTCCATGAGTGGTTCTTCTTCAAAAACCGTACGTGGCTGGAAAGGATTGGCTTCGATGGCATCTATCGGTAGCATGGCTACCGAGCCAAGAACGCGTTCCGTGTTTTCGGTACTCACTCCTGAAGTAATGTCGGTCTCGACATTTTCCAATAAAGCACTTAGCCCTCTTCCTAAACCTCTTTTCTTACTCATTTTCGAGTTCAATCATTTTGTCCTCAGCCTTGATTTTTGTGAGGTCATTTTTTTGCAATATCTCTCTGGCAAGGTTGAGGTAGTTGATAGAACCTTTGCAGGACGCATCGTGCATGATGATGGTTTCGCCATGGCTCGGCGCTTCACCCAAACGCGTATTTCTGTGAATTACGGTGTTGAATACCAATTCTTGGAAGTGCATTTTCACTTCTTCGACCACTTGGTTGGCCAATCTTAAGCGGCTATCAAACATAGTGAGTAGGATCCCCTCAATTGCCAGATCGGTATTCAGGCGCGACTGAACGATTTTGATCGTATTCAAGAGTTTGCCCAGCCCTTCCAAGGCGAAGTACTCACATTGGACGGGGATGATTACCGAGTCGGATGCCGAGAGCGCATTTACCGTAATCAATCCTAAGGATGGCGAACAGTCGATGATAATAAAGTCATATTCTTCCTTGAGATCTTTCAAGGAATGTTTCATCATTTTCTCGCGATTGGGAAGGCTGATCATTTCAATTTCAGCGCCTACCAGATCGATGTGTGCAGGAATCAAATCCAAATTCGGATTGTCCGTATGAATGACGATATCTTTTGGGTCTACATCGTTGATTAAGCATTCATAGATGCTTGTCTTGATGGTCTTCGGGTCTATTCCTACGCCGCTGGTTGCGTTTGCCTGAGGATCGGCATCGACCAAAAGCGTCTTGTATTCCAACACACCCAAGCAGGCGGCCAGATTGATTGATGAAGTGGTTTTTCCTACTCCACCCTTTTGATTGGCAATTGAAATTATCTTTCCCATATCTCTAAAGTTCGATCGATTCTCCTATTTTCATTAACCGCAGGTTTAAGCCTGCATGAGTAAATTTATCTTTCGCTTCCTCCATATCAATCGTGATTGGCGGAAAAGTATTGTAATGCATTCCAATGATGTTTTTCACCTCTACAAACTCACTCGCGAGGATGGCATCATCAGCTCCCATTGTAAAGTTATCTCCTATCGGCAGGAAGGCCCAGTTGACATCAAACTCACGGGCGATGAGTTTCATGTCATAAGTCAGTGCAGTGTCGCCCGCATAATAGAAGCAAACGTCTTCAAAATCAAGGACGAATCCCCCTGGATTTCCCATATAAGTACCATCATCAAGTGATGAGCTGTGGATGGCATTCACATATTTCACCCTTCCAAAAGGTTGACGCACTGCACCCCCGTGATTCATGGGGTGAGTGTTTTCCACTCCTTGCCCTTGCAGCCACTGACAAATTTCAAAGTTTGAGATGACCTTTGCACCGGTTCTTTTGGCAATACTTACCGCGTCGGCTACGTGGTCAAAATGTCCGTGGGTGATCAAGATGAAGTCAGGCGAAATTTTTTCAACATCAACATCTTCGGCCAAGGGATTGGGGCTGATAAAAGGATCGAATAAGATTCGGGTACCATTGTGGTTTATCTCAAAACAAGAATGGCCGTAGTATGTTATTGTCATGAACTCTCTTTATAGAGGATTTGGAACTTTAAAAGTACTTCATTTGTGCTTTTCAAAGGAAGAATTCAAAGTCTTATTTTGCACAGTTTTTTGTTAATCCATACCCTTCAATGATCACCATCTTCAGCGGTACTAATCGCTCTGATAGCAATACGGAAATTATTGCTAAGAACTATCAAAAACTCGCTGAAAGTCAGGGGTGCAAGGCTCAGGTCTACTCTTTCAAAGATTTGCCTGACGACTTCATCCTAGCTGAAAAATACGGAGAGTCTCCGGAAAGTTTTTCACAAGTTTTGAAAGAGATGATAGAACCCGTTGAGCGATTTGTCTTCGTAATTCCGGAATACAATGGGAGTTATCCGGGTATAACAAAGCTTTTTTTAGACACCATTAATCCGGGGACTTGGAGAGGTAAGAAAGCAGCGCTGGTAGGTGTGGCTACCGGCCGTGCCGGAAACTTAAGAGGTATGGACCATTTGGCAGCGGTATTAAACTATCTGAAGATGGAAGTTTATAGCCAAAAAATACCGCTTTCATCAGTGCATCAACACCTCAATGAAAGCGGTACAATAGCTTTTGAAGAGTACAATGCCTTGCTAGTGCAGCAAATTACCGGATTTTTAAAATTCTAACTAGCGTCCGTCCAGATCGTCAAATGTGACGTCTGTAAATGCTTCCGTGGTGATTTCCTCTTCATCTGAATGGTATTCAGAGCTGTCCTGATCGGCCGGATCAATGAACTCATTGTTTCCGGAGCGAATGTCTTTGATCTTATCAATCGCTTCATGAAACCCTTCGCTGAATTTTTCGAAATCTTCTTTATAGAGGAAAAGCTTGTGTTTTTCGTAAGAAGGTGCTCCGTTTTTAAAGTGTTTTTTGCTTTCCGTAATCGTGAGGTAGAGGTCATTTCCTCTGGTGGATTTCACATCAAAAAAATAAGTCCTTTTTCCGGCGCGCACTGCTTTGGAGAAGATGTCATCCCGAATGGAATCCTCTTTTTCTGTTGACATAGTGATTAATTTTTAGTTCGTAGTAGTGTAGTGAGGCAAATATACAATTAAAGGCAGAACCTAAGAGTCTACGGTCTTTTTCTCCTCAAGGAGTTGTTTTTGATAAAGATCGCGGTATTCTCCGTCAAGGGCCAGCAGCTCGTCATGGCTGCCATTCTCAACAACTTTTCCATGATCGAGCACGAGGATCTGATCCGCCATCTTAACGGTTGAAACTCGGTGACTGATCAAAAGGGTGGTCTTGCCTTGCATAACCTTTCGAAGGTTCGTCAAAATAATTTCTTCCGTCTCCGTATCTACGGCCGAAAGGCAATCGTCAAAAATCAGAATATCGGGTTCTCCTGCTATGGCTCGAGCGATGCTAACCCGTTGTTTCTGCCCTCCTGACAAGTTGATGCCACGTTCTCCAAGAACGGTCTCAAACTTTTTAGGAAACTCATCAATGTTGTGCTTTACATAGGCGTCTTCAGCGGCTTTCTTGACAATTTCGGGACTAAGGTCTTCCGGGTTTAATCCGAACCCGATGTTATTGGCAATGGTATCACTGAAAAGAAAGACATCTTGAGGCACGTATCCGATCGAACGCCTCAAGCTTTCGAGATTCAAAGATTCAATCGGTTTGTCGTCTACAAGGACTTGGCCCTCAGTTACATCAAAGTTTCTGCAGATTAGGTTAGCAATGGTACTCTTTCCCGAACCGGTTCGTCCGATTATTGCCAGTGTAGAACCTTTGGGAATGGTAAGGCTCACATCTCGCAAGGCTTGAATACCACTGTCGGGATAAAGAAAACTGACGTTTTTAAACTCAATTTTACCCGATATATGATCTTCTTCATTTTTTGGATTGGCAATTTCGGGTTCGGTATGCAAGAACTCATTGATCCGTTCTTGAGATGCAGCAGCTCTTTGGACCAATGATGTAACCCATCCCACGCTGGCAAAGGGCCAAGTTAGCATGTTGACATAAATGACGAATTCAGCAATATTCCCGATACTGATTTCACCTTGAATGGCTTTTATTCCACCTACGTAAATGGTGATGATCGTGCTCAGTCCGATCAAAAGTATGATGGCCGGCATAAAGAGGGCATCTACTTTTACTTGGGAGAGCGAAAGGACCTTATACGTATTGCATTCTCTGGTAAAATCTTTCTGAATGAAATGCTGCCTGTTGTATGCTTTCAGTACGCGTATTCCCGAAAAGGCCTCTTGGGTCAATGTTGAGAGTCGCGATTGCTGTCTCTGCACTTTTTCGCTTCTCTGATTCATTATTTTGCTAACGTAATAAATAGAGATAGAAAGCAATGGAAGAGGAAGCAAGACGTAAAGGGTTAGTTCCACATTAACTCTAAGCATGGCTCCGATTGCCAAAATCGCCAGTACAACCAGATTGATAGTGTACATGATAGCAGGCCCCAGATACATTCTCACTTGGCTCACGTCCTCGCTGATGCGGTTCATCAAGTCACCGGTATTGTTGCGGCGATAAAAGGCCAAACTCAATTTTTGGTAGTGGTCAAATACCTCGTTCTTCAAGTCAAACTCTATGAGTCTCGACATAACGATTATCGTCTGCCGAGTGAAGAAAAGAAAAACACCTTTTAGAAGGGATACGCCCAAGTAAATGGCCGCCAATATCAAAGACAATCTTGTAATCAGATCAGCCAGGGTACTTTTTTCATTGATGTTTTCGAAGTCAGAACCCTCCATCCCAAACAGGTCTTTAATAAAGACGACCGATTGAGGCACTTGTATGGAATAGTCGGAAATAGTACCTGCTCGATACGCCTCTATGGTTTCGGTTACCAAATTAAAAGCCTCTCGGATCAGTACGGGAGCGTAGATCCCAAATGCGTTGGACAACACAATAAACAGCGTTCCCCAGATTAGGTGCCATTTGTATTGCCATAAATACTGATTAAGGTGAGCAAGTGCTCTCATTGATTTTCCTGGATTTTCCTCGAGTCAGGTTGAGCGAAAAAGCGTACTTTTGACGCTTTATCGTTTTGCAAAGCTAAGTCTATTTGA
>DATFKV010000351.1:0-3847 GCA_035268465.1 Cryomorphaceae bacterium
AAAGCCCGATAAACGCCAAACTGGCCGCTTGGATCAACCGATTCTCCGAAGTATGGATTCCCGATGGTTCGAATCATTTGGTGTCGGGTGATCTTGCCGCGAATCACAAAGTTTCCATTCGTGTTCAGCATTTGGGAATTCCCTCCCGATTTTGGCCACGAGGAGATACTGAGAAAAAATTCTCCATCGGAGTAGTCCTTGGTGGTCCGGAGCCGCAACGAAGCATTTTGGAAGAGCGCATTTTAGAAATATTGGCAACTGTTGAAGGGCGTAAAATCCTTTTCCGCGGAAGCGAGAAATCGGGACCAATGCAGCGAGACGGGATTGATATCGATGGAATGGGAGATGGCAATGAGATGGCGGAAAAACTATCGGCCTGCGAATTGGTGATTGGTCGCTCGGGCTACTCTACTCTTTGCGATTTTCTAGCCATTGGTGCGAAGGCCCTCTTAATTCCTACACCGGGGCAAACGGAGCAAGAGTATTTGGCAAAAAGGATGAAAGAATTACCTCAATTCTCATGTTGTGCTCAGGATAAACTGGATGCGAATGCCATTCGCGCAGCTTTGAGCGGACTTCCCTCCTCGGCTGAAATTTTTGAGTTGTTCACGACCGAAAGCAAAGTGGTAAGAGACTTTTTGGGTAGTTAGTTAGGCTTTATCCAATGTGAAGGAGAAGACCGATCCTTTGCCCACTTCGCTTCTTACGTTTAGGGATTGTTCGTGGCCTTCAATGATGTGCTTGCAGATGGCCAGGCCCAGTCCTGTTCCTCCCTGATGACGGGAGCGACTTTTGTCGACTCGATAGAAGCGTTCAAAAAGTCGGGGGATATGAACTTTCTCTATGCCGGGCCCATTGTCTTCTACTTCTATGAGAATCCGCTCATCCATATCAAAAAAGCGCACCGTGGTTTTGCCTCCGATCTTTCCATAGTTGATGGAGTTGGTGATGAGGTTGATGAGCACCTGACTGACCCGAAACGCATCAGCGTTTACATATATGGGTTTCTCGTAAGCTTTGTTGAATCGTATTGTGATCTCTTTCTGTTCGGCCTCTTCTTCTCTTTGCTCGATGACTTCTTTGGTAAGTTCCACGATGTCAATTTTCTCTTTGTCGAGCTTTAAGCTTCCGGACTCAAACTGTGTGATGGTATCGAGGTCTTCTACCAGCATGGTCATTCTATCCACCGACTTGGCAGCCTTCATGAGAAATTTCCGATTGAAATTGGGGTCCTCCAGTGCTCCTTCGAGTAAGGTCAAAATATAACCTTGAATACTAAAAATAGGAGTTTTGAGCTCGTGAGCAACGTTGCCAACAAATTCTTTGCGAAAGTTTTCTTTCTCGCGGAGATCTTCAATTTCGGCCATGCGATCTTCGGCCCAGTCCACAACTTCTTTGTTTACATCGCCCAGTACATCCTTGCTCATATCGAGACGAAAGGCTGATCGCCCTACCCTGAGGGTATGCATGTTTCGGAAGATGAGCTTTATCTTATCGTAGATAAATCTTTGTAGCGATTTGTAGATAATCAACCAGGCGGATAAGAACGCCAATGATGTAAACACCAAAACTTGAATCCAGTCAATTTTTTCCCTGAAAAGGAGCAGCGTACCAACGAGCAAAATGGCTACTGCCAGAGCAACAATAGTGGCCGTAAGAATGGCTACTCTGAAAGGACTTCGTCCCGTCATTTTGCTTCGAATTTATAACCGACCCCCTTGATGGTTTTGATGAATTTGCTCCCTATTTTCTCTCGCAGTTTCCGGATATGAACGTCGATGGTTCGATCGCCAACGACCACGTCATTTCCCCAAATGGTGTTCAAAATTATTTCGCGGGTAAAGACACGCCCCGGCTTACTGATGAGCAGGGCCAGCAGTTCAAATTCCTTCTTGGGTAGGTTGAGTTCTTTGCCGTCTTGAACCACCAGGTATTTTTCTTTGTCAATGACAATTCCGCCCACAGGCACACCGGCTTTTGTATCAGCAGCGGTGCGCTTACGCCTCAAGAGTGCTTGAATTCTGGACAGCAGCACTCTGGGCTTAATCGGTTTGGAAATGTAGTCATCGGCACCTGCATCAAATCCGGCGATTTGGGAGTAGTCCTCACCTCTGGCGGTGAGAAAGGCGATTATACTTGGCTTTAAGGAATCAATTTCTCTCATTTCCACGCACGTTTCGATGCCATCCATCTCGGGCATCATCACATCCAGGAGTATCAAGTCGGGGAGGAAGTCTCTGGCAATTTCTATCGCGTCGCGACCGTTGGTTGCCGATTTAACTTCGTAGTTTTCCTTTTCTAAATTATAGCTGATCAAGTCAATAATGTCTTGTTCATCATCAACCAAAAGTATCTTTTCTTTTTTCACGATCTGTATGCTTTAGTAGAAAACCGGTGGCGAAATTAGGTGTAGGATTCTCCCTCGGTGTTACTCGCTTGTTAAACCTAAATTAAGTCCAAATATAGTAATCGAAAGAGGCTCTTCCATCTCTTAACATTGAGACAACAATAGAATAACTCAGAGGTAAGTTAGAATTCACGTTCGACTAATTTGATGGCCCTTACTTCGCATCGTCAAAAAACGGTTTACGAACGACAAAAATTAAGCAAATGAATAATTTCAGAAAATTAAGAAACATGGCTGCCATTTTGATGATGGGAGCCTTGGTAATGACATCGTGTGACGATGACGATGATGATGATAATAACGGGAACAACAATCCACCCGCTTCGGGAGCGCCTATAAAGGTAGTAGCAGGAAGCATCACGGAGAGCACTACTTTCTCTAAAGACACTGTTTACATTCTTGAAGGAAGAGTTATCGTTACTGCGGGCGATACTTTGACTATTGAGGAAGGAACCGTACTTAAATTTGAAGAAGGAATTGAGACACAGGCTTCTGTTCTTCTTATCGCGAGAGGTGCAAGAATTGAAGCTGTAGGTACTGCTGCTGAGCCAATTATCATGACTTCAGTACTTGATAACATCCAGCCCGGTGAAATCGATAGTCCTAACCTAGATGAGACGGACAAGGGTCTTTGGGGAGGTTTGATCGTAAATGGTTTTGCACCTATCTCTGCTGACGCTCAGGAAGTACAAATCGAGGGAATTCCTGCTTCAGTAGCTGAAGGTCTTTACGGAGGAACTGATCCGAATGACGATTCAGGTACACTTCGTTACATCTCCATTCGCCACGCCGGTACTACCATTGGTGAAGGAAATGATCTTAACGGTTTGACACTCGGAGGAGTTGGGCAAGGCACAGAAATCTCGTGGATCGAGATCGCAGCCAACTTTGATGATGGTATCGAGCCCTTCGGCGGAAATGTCAATGTGAACAACATCTTGGTTTGGGCGCAAGGCGATGACGCTTACGACATCGATCAAGCCTACTCGGGAACCATCAACAACTTCATTTACATAGCAGGTGAAGATTCTGACCACGGTTTGGAAATTGACGGACCGGAAGGGACCTTCTCCGGCAGCGCCACCTTTACCAATGGTTCATTAAAGGGACTGAACATGGCAGACGGGCCTTCATACGCTGACTTTCGTGATGGAGCTCTAGGTTCGTTCGAAAACTTATACTTCTTCAATTTCGCCCCCAACGCCGATGTAGAAATTGACGTAGACGAAGACGGGAGTGAAAACCCACTTCCACAGAACGAACAGTCTACTTACAACAACTGGTTGAACAGCGAGCTTAACTTCGTAAACTGGCAGTTTAAGACTGATCACCTTTCATCCGGAAATACTACCATAGCAGACATCATGGATGACACTACTCCTGCAGGTGACGCATTCACTATGCGACCAGCAGATGCAACCGTAGTTTCAGGCGGAACAA
>DATFKV010000352.1:0-5306 GCA_035268465.1 Cryomorphaceae bacterium
CCGCTCAAGACATCGGTGAGCAAACCACTGTATCTCTTATCACCTGCGGATCGGGAAGCGAACTCTATTCAACATTTGGTCATAGCGCACTTCATATTTTCGATCCCACAACGGGACTGGATCGAGTTTACAATTACGGCACTTTCGACTTCGATACCCCAAATTTCTACGTCAAGTTTGCCCGTGGCCAATTGAACTACTTTCTCAACGTAACCGACTTCAATCGATTCGTCGGAAACTACGCCTACGAGGGACGGTGGGTCTACCGTCAGGAACTCAACCTTACGATAGAGCAAAAAACCGAAATTTTCGCCTTTTTAGAAACCAATGCGCTACCGCAGAACAAGTTTTACAAATACGACTTCTTCTACGACAATTGCAGCACTCGCTTACGCGATGCCATTGAAGGACTTCTTGGAGAGTCATTGGTTTACCCGGCAGCACCGGCAGATACGACGGCTACCTTTAGGGAGTTGATCGATCTCTACCTGCTCGATCTTCCTTGGAGCGACTTGGGAATTGATCTGGCCCTGGGGTTGCCTTGTGATAAAGAAGCCAACTACCGAGAAAAGATGTTCCTTCCCGATTACCTCATGGCCAATTTGGGAAAAGCCAAAATTCTCCGCGACGGTGAGATGGTATCTCTTATCGAAAAACAGGGATTGGTCTTGGCAGAAAATCCGAAGCTCACCTCCTCTTCCGCCTCACCGATCTTATGGATCTTTTGGGTTCTGATGATCTTTTCCGTGATAACGGGGCTTTTCATCAACCCCAATAAAATGAAATGGTTTGACATTCTCTTATTTACGTCTGTCGGAATATTGGGAATTGTCATCACACTCCTTTGGTTTGCTACAGAACATACTGCCACAAAATGGAATCTTAACTTGATTTGGGCGCTACCCACCTGGATTTGGGGCGCAATTCTGTTAATCCTCAACAAACCGAGCAGTAAGTTTTTTAAGATTCACGCCATCATTACCTTTACCATTATGGTGTTCTGGATCGTGATTCCTCAATCATTTCACGATGCGGTTATTCCGATCGTTTTGGCTCTGGCAGCCAGAAGTTGGTCTTGGCAAAAGAGAAGGTTTATCATTAAAAAAGCAACTAAAGATGCTGTCACAGCTTGAAAATAAATTGAATGGTTTGGATCAGTCTCTGGATAAGATGATCGCTTTCTTGGATGGATTGGATGCTGACCAATTGCATAGAAAGCCCAATAATAAATGGAGCGCTGCACAAGTCTTCGAACATCTGCACGATTCGGAAAAAGGCACCACGGAATACCTGAAGAAAAAATTGCAAGCACCTCCTTCTGAAGTGCCTTCGGGAGGAATCAAAGCTTTCATCAGCTCCATCATACTGAAACGAGCACTCAGAAGCAGAAAGAACCAATTCAGAGTACCGAAGGTGCTGAGCGACATTTCAGAAAAACCCGATTACACCGAGCTTAAAAAGAGCTACCTCGATACCCGAAAGGAAATGAGAAAACTCTTGTCGACCATTGATTCGAAGCACTCAAAGAAAGCTTATTTCAAGCATCCACGAGCAGGGAGATTGACCGTCGGACAGACCCTTGGATTTTTGGAAGATCATTTTGACCGACACTTTGATCAAATCAAAGCAAGAACGAAAAATTAGCATGGCAAAGAAGAACAAACGAATAGTATACAGTACAAATCCCGATTTTAATTACTCATATAGCGACCACGTGGGAGTGAAAACTTTACCTCCTGACGAACAAGATTTACGCGTGTGGCTCGACCGCAAAAAAGGCGGAAAAGTTGCCTCAATCATCAAGGACTTTGTGGGGACGGATGATGACATGAAGGCTTTGGCCAAAGAGCTGAAAAACCTTTGCGGAGTGGGTGGAACAGCCAAAAATGGCGAGATCCTGATACAAGGAGATCACCGCGATAAAATAATGGATTATCTCAAAAAAGAAGGCTATGGCGCAAAGAAAGCAGGTGGGTAATCCAACCGGAAGCGAAAGATTCCAAATGGTGGCTACTACGCTGGAAGGACTGGAAAATGTATTAGCCAAGGAGCTCATGGCCATTGGCGGAAATGACGTTCGCACGGGAAAGCGTGCAGTCTACTTTTCATCCGATATGGACTTGGTTTACAAAGCCAACCTTCGTTTGAGAACGGCTCTGCGCCTTCTCAGACCGTTGAAAATTTTTAAGGCCGACAACGAAGAAGAATTGTACGATGGGATTGCCTCCATTGACTGGACGGAGATTTTTGATGTCAATAAATCGTTCGCCATCAAAACGGCCGTCAGCGGAAAGATTTTCACACACAGTCACTTTGCCGCCTTGAAGTGCAAAGACGCCATCGTCGATCAATTTCGAGATAAGTTCAATGAACGGCCTGATATCGAAACAAGGGAGCCTGACCTTGTATTTCACGTGAGAATTCACCGAAATCAAGTCACCGTATCGCTGGATAGTTCGGGAATACCCCTCAACAAAAGAGGGTACCGGCAAGCTGATGCTGCCGCTCCGCTAAATGAATGCTTGGCGGCAGGAATGCTGCTGATCGCAGGCTACGAAGGCAAGCGCAACTTTGTGGACGGCATGTGCGGCAGCGGAACCATTTGCATAGAAGCGGCGCTCATCGCCAACAAGATTGCGCCCGGTCTCCTACGTGAAGATTTTGCTTTCATGCATTGGAAAGATTTTGATGCCGAATTGTACGAGGTCATACACAATGCCACGGTAAATCGTATTAAGGAGAGCTCACACCAAATCATGGGTTTCGACGAGAGCATGTCCACGATAAAGCTGGCGCGAAAAGCCGCTCAAGCTGCGGGCGTTGAAGAAACCATTAACTTTCGCATCACCGATTTCTTCGACGAAGAACCACCGGCAGCGCCGGGTATATTGGTCATGAATCCGCCCTACGGCGAGCGGATAAAAATGCACAATATTGAATTGATGTACAGCGAAATGGGTGATAAATTCAAAAAAGCGTATCCGGGCTATCAAGCCTGGCTTCTATCGGGAAATGAAGAAGCGATGAAAAGTGTTGGGTTGAGGACTTTCGATACGCACCATTTGATCAATGGTAAGATTCCTTGTCGGTTTTCGGGGTATCGGATTTATAGTGGGAAGAAAAGTGATAGATAATAGGCGATGTTCGATAGGTTTAAACCCAATTCTTCTCATACGCCATTTTCACCGCCTCAGCTTTGGAGCTTACCTGAAGCTTTGCATAGATGTTTTGGACGTGATTCCCCACCGTTTTGGCACTGATAGAAAGCTCATCAGCTATTTGTTTGTAGCTCTTGGCTTCGGTCAATTCCTTTAAAATCTCTTTTTCTCTTGAGGTGAGGTCATTTTCTTCAATCAATATTTCCTCTCTCGAATGCGGAGACCTGACCAGCTCCAAGGTGAGCCCTGCAATAACGGGCGACATGGGCAGCCGATCTTCCAGAGCATCGTGGATGGCCCTGTGGATAATTTGCGGTTTCTCTCCCTTTAAAAGATAGCCCGAAGCACCGGCCAAAACAGCTTCGAAAACGCGCTCGCGGTCATCGAAAACCGAGATCATGACCACCTTGATTTCGGGAAAGGTTTGCTTGATTTTGGTTGTGGCGGCTATCCCATCGGTGATCGGCATTTCGATGTCCATCAAAATGAGTTCAGGCTTTACATCTGCCTTGACCACTTGATGAAAAATGTCTTTGCCGTTTTTCGCTCCGAAAAGAAACTCCACGTCATCAAATGATTGCAAAACATCGTGCAGTGCATTGAAATAGGACTTATTGTCTTCGGCTATGGCTACTTTTATCACGGCAGCAAGTTCTGAATTATTTGAAAATGAGACATGAGGCAAATTCCTCATTTTGCATCAAAATGCTATTCTGATCGCAAAACCTTTGTTCTCGGCAGAATCAAAAGCCACATCTCCGTTTATTTCGGCCGTGCGCTCGCGTATATTCTGCAAGCCGTAGTGCTCCGCTCCACCTGCGCTTTCCAATGTACACCCCACACCATCATCGGCAATGGTGAATTCGTATTTACCCGCCACTCGATTCAACTTAATGTAAATGGTTGAGGCTCGACTGTGTTTCAAACTGTTTTGCATGGCTTCTTGAGCAATGCGAAATAAATTCAAGGCTTCGGAACTATTGAGGTGATCATTTTTTAACTTGGGATCATGGCTTAGCTCAAGCTTCAGTCCGTCGGGAAGTATGCGCGAGGCATATTGCCTGATACGGGTCATAAACTGAGCTATCGTAAACTCTTCGCGGTGCATGGCCCAAATGGTATCTCGGAGCATGGAAACCGTATCGGCCGCTTCATCTCTGATTTGTTCCAGTTCTGATGATTGACCGGTATCGCCCTCGAGCAAATCTATCCGGGTAGACATGGCGGTTAGTTGAGCGCCGATATTGTCATGGAGATCCCGCGAGATACGGCCTCGCTCTTTCACTAAGCGCTCCCTTGTCTTTAGCTTGTTCAACTTATTGCGGTAGTTTGCGAATAATATTCCAAACAGGATCAGTAGCGCCAATACGATCAATAAACCCCATATCAGCCTATTTTGCTGCAACGCTGCTTGTTCCTGATCTGCAATTTGAAGGTTTTTGATAAGAATTTCCTGTTCCTTTTTCTCCGCTTCGTATGCTTCCTGAAGTTCCAGCACTCTTCCTTCCAGCCGTTTATTGTAAAATATGCGTTGGGCATCAAGTACTTGATCGAGTTCCCTTCCTACATCACTATTCCAATTTTTTACGATCATGAGATTGTACGATCTAACGGATTTATTGTACAATTCCTCATCGTCGTAAGAATCCCGTAAATCATAGGCTTTCTTGAGCGCCTCAAACTGCTTTTCACGATCATTGGTTCGACGATAGATATCGGCCAGATTAAAGTAATTGGAGGCGAGAGCGTGAAGGTTTGACAACTTAAGATTGATTTCTATCGCATCCTTAAAAAATGATTCAGCTTCGTCGTATCTCTCAAAGTCCGACATTATCTGACCCATCGTGTGATATGACTTAGACAGACCTCTTAAATCGTTATTCTCTAATTGAATGCGTATAGCCTTTTTCAAATGTGAATACGCAGAATCAGCCTTCCCCATAGTGGAATAGGTCGTCGCTATATTTTGATGCCCTACGGCCTCAAAATAAGGCATATCGTATTCTTGCGCCCTTTGTACAAGTCGCCTGAAATAGTCTATCGACTCATAGTGTTTCGTCAGACTCTGGTTTATCAAGCCAATATTGTTTAGTGTGCTCATGAGTCCGCGCCGATTATTTACCTTCTGGAAAAGAACTTCTGATAAAC
>DATFKV010000353.1:0-3060 GCA_035268465.1 Cryomorphaceae bacterium
TGGCCGAGAAGCACAAGGATGAGAACATCAATACTATCGACGGGGTGAAAATTGATTTTGCCGAAGAATGGGTGCATTTACGTAAGTCGAATACCGAACCGATTATTCGCGTTTATACCGAAAGTAAAAGCCCGAAAGCGGCGCATGACTTGGCGGAGAGAACCATTGATGAAATCAAGTCAATGATTTCGTAATTTTGCCGAACATGAAAGTTTATTTTGACAATGCTGCAACCACTCCTTTGGCACCTGAGGTGCTGGATGTGATGTTGCCCATGCTTCGCGACGATTTTGGCAATCCCTCCAGCACGCATCAATTTGGTAGAAAGACCAAGTCGGCCATTGAAATGGCGAGAAAGACGATCGCCAAACTACTTCACTGCTCACCGATGGAAATATGCTTTACCTCCGGAGGTACGGAAGCCGATAATATGGCCATTCATGGAGCGATAGAAGAGCTTGGTGTGACCAGAATAATTTCTTCTCCGGCCGAGCATCACGCCGTATTGCACACGGTAGAGCATTGCCAAGCAAATTGCGAAATAGATCTCGAAATGGTTAGGCTTACCTCTCAGGGCCATGTTGATGTAAATCACCTCAAAGAGCTTTTAGGGAGCGGTGATCAAAAGACTTTGGTATCGCTCATGCATGCCAACAATGAGATTGGTACAATGATCGATATTGATGAAATCGGTCAGCTATGTGCCGATCATGGTGCCCTTTTTCACTCTGATACGGTTCAAACAATGGGGCATTATCCGATGGATTTGTCTCAAACAAAAGTGCATTTTGTCACAGGGGCTGCGCATAAATTTCACGGGCCAAAAGGTGTGGGTTTTCTCTATATCAATAAAGACGTGCATGTAAACTCTTTGATTCGAGGAGGGTCTCAGGAAAGGAATATGCGCGCCGGTACGGAGAATATATACGGAATAGTCGGAATGGCAAAAGCGCTGGAGCTCTCGTTGGAGCATGTAGACGAACACCGCGAACACATACAATCCATCAAGGATTACATGTGCGGAAGATTAAAGGAGGAGATTGACGGGACGGACTTTAACGGATGTCTGGACCGAGGTCTTTACACCGTTTTGAATGTTCGCCTTCCCAAAACCGACAAAGCGGAAATGCTCCTTTTCTTATTGGATATTGACGGCATAGCTTGTTCAGGTGGTAGCGCTTGTTCAAGCGGTAGCAATCAAGGCAGTCACGTTCTGCGCGCCATCAATGCAGATACTTCCGTGCCGAGTATTCGCTTCAGTTTCAGCCGATACAGCACCAAGGATGAGGTGGATTATGTGGTTGAACGGTTGACCAAGCACTTGGTGACGGTAAGTCCTGAAATAGCTTCTTAGCTTATAGGGTTTTCCCATTTAGATCTCGGGGTGTAAAATAACTGCTTGTGGTAGAATTCCATGGTGGATTGAATAGGAAGATTAGCGCCGGGAAAGCCTTCTTGTAGCGCGTCCTGATAGTGTATTGAGGCTGTGCAATCAACACTATATTTTTTCGAGACTGTAGCAAAAATGGTTAGCGCCGAGAACATAGAGTAAAGGACAACCAAAGCTCAAAAACGTGAGGTCACAGAGAAACGTCCCGCCGTGAAGCGGGATCCATGACGAAGCGTTCGCATGAGTTAGGTTTCGAGCGGCAGTACCTTTGAAGAGTGCTCACTGATCGCGACTGCCATCCTCTGAGTTCTCTTCTTTTAGGCTTTAACCTTCCATTTTTCTCACTGAACTCTGCGCTGCTTTTTGATTACTGAAGCATTCGAAAATCAAACTTTCGATTTGTTCGCGACTTAAATGGATAACACGATTAACTTATTTCGATTCTGTCGTTTCTTCTTCGAATAATTCGGGGTCGTAACCAAAAAGACGATTCTTTTTGATCATCACATCGACGTAGTTGGGAACCATTTTTTCCCATCCAGGTTCTCCCGCTCTGATCTTTTTCAAGGCCATGCGACTTTGAATCCATAGCACGTCGGGATCGTGTTCCTCAAGATCCACGATGCGACCGTTATTGATCAGATAATTGTAAAGTGGCCTAAGCCTCGGGTGAATATCCATGTTGGCACTGGTCACCAATTCATCCTTTCCTTCAATTTTGGAAGGATATACGTAAACTTTCAAATCTCGGGTGAAGAGCACACCGAAAGCCTCAAGAATTCCACCGTCCAAATCGCGGTAATATTTCTCATCAAAGAGGGCGTCCAGGTTGTTGGTCCCCATTATCAGTCCCATGCGCTTCTTGGTCATCGTCGAGAAGTAGCGTATGAGTTTGTAGTATTCTTGGTAGTTGGAAATCAGTACGGTTTGTCCGAGGGAGCATAGAATGTCTGCTCGGTCGATAAAGTCTTGTTCATCAATATCACCGTCAGATTTCAAATTGCTCAATGTAATCTCAAACAAAACCTGTAGGTCGTCAGAATCGACTCTCTTCTCTTTCACGAATGCATTGTATCCGTTGATGATCATGTCAATGTTCACCTTGGTTACCGGTCGGAAGCTTCCGCGAATGGTGAGAATGTTCTTTTTATAAAGAAGGTCTGAAGGCTGAAGGTTTTTCCCGTCAGGGCTGAAGATTACCGCATCGGTAAATCCGTTTTTCACCAATTGCAGACTGAGCAGGCGATTGTCCACCCCATCAAAATCTGGACCTTCCATAGAGATCATATCAATTTCTATCTGATCTCTGGTCAGATTGTCGTATAGAGACTTTAGATACTCTCTTGGGTTTTGGTAATAGAAATAGCAACCGTAGAGAATATTTACTCCCAATACACCGATGGTTTCCTGTTGCAAAGAAGCTTCGTTTTCGTGAAGCTTTACATGGAGAACGACTTCATTCGGTTCTTTTTCGGGACTGGTTTGAAATTTTATCCCCATCCAGCCATGACCTTGATACCTTTTCTTGAAGTCGATGGTGGCAATGGTATTGGCGTAGGAAAAGAATTTCTTAGAAGGGTGCTTTTCACGGCTCAACCTCTCTTCGATTAAACCGTATTCGTGTTCCACCATTTTGCGCAACCGCGGCTCGCAGACATAGCGATTCTTTT
>DATFKV010000354.1:0-2095 GCA_035268465.1 Cryomorphaceae bacterium
TCTATTTTATTTGGTCACTAAAAGTGGTTTATTCTCAAAGGCTTTTGCCTTCAATTGTGAAGAGCATCTCTATAATAATCCTCTATTTCTTTATAGTACTTATCGCATTGGTGCCGGCTCTCTTTGTGGCAATTGCGACGGTATAAACTAGCTTTGTAGAATGGTAGCAATATTAGGCCAAGGCATTGCGGACACCATTCTCGCGCTTAGATTACTCGAAAGGGGAATAGAATTCACTATTCTCGACGACGGGCATCTATCTTCCAGCTCCATGGTGGCCGCGGGTTTGTGGAATCCTATCGTCTTCAGAAGGATCAACAAGAGCTGGATGGCTGACGAATTTATTGGTGAATTGGAAAGTTTCTACCCGCGAATGGAGGCGGTTCTGGGAGCTGAATTTTACAAGCCTCGACCAATTTGGCGAATTCACGGTTCGAAACAAGAACTGGACAAGTGGTTTGAAAAAAATGACCTGTCCGGTTTCCGCCCATACCTATACAATCCTCCGCCACAGCTGAAGTCAACATTTGGCCAAGAGCCCGAATTCGGAGAGGGTGAAGTGCGGCATGCCGGCTACTTGGATATTCCCGTTTTCCTGAAGGCAGCAAGAAAGAGTTTTTCAGAGAAAGGATGCTTCTGCAAGGCTGAGCTCAGCGAAACTCCGTCGCATCATGAATTGGCCCATGCGGTTGGCCGAACTGACGGATTTACGAAAATCATCGATTGTCGTGGAAATCAGTCGGCAAAAAGCAGTTGGTGGTCTTATCTGCCATTTGGTTTGACCAAAGGAGAAGTCTTAACCCTGAAATGCCCCCACCTTTCTCTGGACCGCACTTTCAATGCCGGCTTCTTTTTACTGCCTCTGGGCCACCATCTTTTTCGGCTTGGTGCCACCTTTAGTTGGAAAGACAAAACTACCGCACCTACTGAATCAGGAAAAAAAGAGCTGCTCGATAAATTTGAAAAATACTTTAGCGTCAAATACGAAGTTGTGGATCACAAAGCCGGTATTCGGCCTACGGTACAAGACAGAAGGCCGTTAATGGGAAGACATCCAATTGACCATAAAATTTATCTATTCAATGGTTTAGGAACAAAGGGAGTCATGCTTGCACCCTACCTTTCCATGCATTTTATCGAATGGTTATACGATGATGGTGAGCTCTCCCCTGAAATAAATATCAAGCGCTTTGAAAATCATTTGGGAGAAAAAAACCCTACAATTAATTACCCTCATCCATAACTCACTTTGTTCTGTTAGCATTTATAACTCGACCCCTTCATTTCCAATCATTGAATTGAGGTATTTTACAAAAGGTATCAATCTTTTTGTATAGTTCCTTTTATGAAGCTCTTTTGCTCAAAGTTCATCTTCATTGTCTTGGTCATTTTCTCTAGTCAAATTTCTTTTGGACAGTCGCCCGAAGGAATTAATTATCAGGCTGCCCTCAGAGACAGCGAATCGGGAGAGGCGCTTAAAAACGAAATGGTGTTTATGATCATCACCATCAGAACAGGAGGGCCTGAGGGAGAAATTGTCTATTCTGAATCACATCCTAGTATTCAAACCAATGATTTCGGATTGATCAATTTGGTTATTGGACAAGGTGATGGGGTTGAAGGCAGTTTTTCAGCAATACCATGGTCCTCCGGAAATATTTGGTACGAGATAGAAGTTGATAGCGGTTCGGGATTGGAAAGCATAGGGGCTTCCCAATTTCTTTCGGTTCCGTATGCGCTTTTTGCCGGAAATGCGGAAGTATCCTTAGATAATGATCCAACAAACGAACTGATTGATTCGGCAGAGTTTGATCCGGAAACCCAAACCATCGCGATTGAAGAATCCGGAAACTTAGTGAATGTTTCGCTCGAAGGTTTGAACATCGATGACGCCGATTCAAATCCGTCAAACGAGTTGATTACTTCCGCAATTTATGACGTGGAGATCAACTCAATAGTTCTTTCTCAGGCGGATGGTAGTGAAGTGGTTGTCTCTCTTTCAGAGTTGGATCATTCCGATTCTGACTCTGATCCGACAAATGAGTTGATCACTTCAGCCAATTATGATCAAGAAGCAAATGCCATCAATTTGCAG
>DATFKV010000355.1:0-2864 GCA_035268465.1 Cryomorphaceae bacterium
CGGACCGACCAATCAGAGTATTTCAGGGGGAACACTCCTTTCGAGTAATGATGAAAGTGATTTTGCCCTTTTAGAGTTGAATAACACGCCGCCAACCTCCTACAACGTGTGCTACTCCGGATGGGATGCTACGGATTCTGAAAATTCCGTGAGCTCGTCCTATGGAATACACCACCCCAGCGGTGACGTAAAAAAGATCTGTTTTGACGACGATGCACCTTACCACGATGTCTTGAACTCTTTCGTAAACCAAGTATGGTATATTGACGAATGGGAACTCGGGGTAACTGAGGGAGGGTCTTCGGGATCGCCTCTGTTTAATCAAAACGGACTCATCATCGGCCAACTAGCCGGAGGCCAAGCGGCTTGCAACGGTGATGTGAACAATGGCAGCTTTGATTATTACGGAAGAATGGGAGTTTCATGGAATTATGGGAGCACGCCTACTACCTCACTTCGTTTTGCCTTGGATCAAGCCAATACCGGAATACTAATCGTTCCCAATTCGTGTAACTCCGATTTGCCCGATTTAAACGCCAGTTTAGGCATCGTTAACGGAATTCCTGAATTTTTCTGTGAGCTTAACTCGTTTACGCCTAGTGTTAATGTCGTGAATCTGGGAACAGAAACAATAGAAGACATTGTACTCGAAGTCAATCTGAATGGAAACGTGCAGTTGGTGGAATGGTCAGGTAATATTCTTCCACAAGCGAATACGTTTATATCATTGGGCGGACTCACCCCTTCCGTGGGATTCAATAACTTGAGCATTGAGATTATCTCGGTGAACGGTGAAGAGGACACAGACGCACTGGGAAATACAGCAAGCAAAGATTTTCAGGCCTTCGACCAAGCTCTTGGGTTCACCGTAAATATTGATTTAGACAATTACCCCGAAGAAACCACTTGGATTATTACCAGTGAACTGAACGAAGTAATAGCCTCGGGTGGTCCCTACACTGACGGTGACGATCCCGTGAGTGAATTCTTTTGTCTTGGAGACGGGTGCTATGACTTCACCATTTTCGATTCTGCCAATGATGGTCTCTGCTGTGGATTCGGGTTGGGATCTTATTCTGTAGTCGATGAGTTTGGAACCATATACGCCCAAGGCGACGAATTCGGTTCCTCAGAAACCTCTGAAATATGCTCCGTCCTTGATACCCAAAATACCATGAAAGGGGAATTGAACTTATACCCTAATCCGGCGAGCGACGTTCTGAAAATTAGTGCAATAAATGACGTAATCGACCAAGTTCGCATTTATGACATCAGCGGAAAGACGGTATCTGAAAAAACAGGCATTAACTCATCAGAAACCCTTATCAATACAAACGCTTTGCCTTCCGGTCTATATGTAGTTGAAGTAGTCGGAACAGATGGAAACTCTACCCGAAAAAAAGTGATAGTAGCTAATCAGGATTGACGAAGGATCTCTTTTCTTTAGGACGGTGATTATTGATCAATACCGCCCGAGGTATTTTCTGATAAACCATTCAGCCGATAGGAGAATCAGCAGAACAAAGAATATCCATCGGAAGTTCAAGATGGAGGTAAATATTTCGGTGGCATAGCTCAGCGGTTTTAATTCTGCCTGCCCTTCGTTGAGCCTCTGAATAAGTTCATTTACGTCATTGGGATAAAACAGCTCACCACCCGAATTTACAGAGAGCATATTTAGCGTCTGGTGGTCAGCTCTAAGCCGTGCTCCCTCCAGGGCAAATGGCTTCACGCCAAAACTTCCCGAGTCGCTGAGTCGCTCGCCATTTCTGTTCAAAAATGCCTCATAAGTATAATTGCCCGCGGGAAGATTTCCTACATCGAGTCGATAGGCCTGAGGGGTTCGTGAAAAGAAATAAGGAAACTCCGTCCCGTCTTCGCTACGAATGACCAACTCCACATCCGCATCGTTGATAGCTTCGTACGAAGGATTGTACAACTCGGCTCGGAATATGAGCGCTTCATTTTCCATGGCCAATTCGGGTCCATAGGCTCTGAAGAGGCGCTTGTCCTCTTTTACCGCAAGGTATTGCACTACGCTTCCGACGAAAGCGTCGAAGGTCTCATGGTTCTCATTGATGGCGTAATCAGTCAGACGCCACCGCCACATCCCTTCTCCCAGCAAGGCCGCTGCCTTGCCGTCGTTGGAGGTATTCAAGACGAGCAAAGGGTCTTCGGTACTTATTCTACCCACTTTCTGATGGAGCAGAATTTCGGCAGAATTTGATAAAGACCATTGCCCAAACGGAACCTGAAGCGGCGGAGCTTCCTGCACCAGGCTATTTACGCCTTCGCCTACTTTGAAAAGTGAAAAATCCGAATTGAGTACTCCTTTCACATCATTGGTAGAGTTGGCTCTTCCGTTAAAGGAAACACCGATTCCCAAATTCTTTAAAGTCCCGATGGTGGTTTGCTTACCGACAATTACCCACACGGGAATAGTGGCATCACGTAGTAGATTCTCAATCTTTCTACCCGCTGCAGTTGCAGATGGCAACTGGTGTAGAATCACCAAATCAAAATCAGCTAAATCTCCTTCAAAATCATTTGCCAGCGCTACTTCTACTTTGTAATTATCGTTTGAGACAATCGCCTCTCTCAATGCTTTAATGTCCGGGTGTGGGGAATTTCCCAAAATCAAGACCTCTTGGCGATCATCCAAAATATCGATAAAAACAGAAGTGCTATTGTTGATTTCCGTGGACTCTTCGTCGAGGTACTGAAGGTTTAAGGAGTAGCGCTGCAGTCCCGGTTCTTCGGCTTTCAGAATAGCTCTGATAGTGGTCGAAAATGTCTCTCGGCCGTAATCGATCACTTCCGTAAAAAGGACATCCCCTTTGTGAGAAATCGAGAAACGAGCCGTT
>DATFKV010000356.1:0-5179 GCA_035268465.1 Cryomorphaceae bacterium
GGCCACGGGTGCTGAATAAGTTCCCGAATCACAGATATCCGAGGCTTCAAACACCGCGACACCGAGTGATGTATCAGCCAGACACGAATCTATGCTAAACTGCAGAGTTGCGGTACTGTCCGTATAGTCCAGAAAGGGAAATTGATCGATATCCTGTGTGGCGAAGGAATAAAAAACTGCATTGGGTGCATCGCTAAAACAAAATGATGGACCCACACCTGAAGGAGCTCCGTCTAAGTAAGAATAATTGGGAGAACCCTCGCCGGTGCAGAGAGACTCAGGGTTGGAGCAATCTTGTGCTACCAGAACTGAGCCTAAGAAAAGCAAGGGCAATAGAAGAAGAGCCTCCGTAATTTGGAAGTTTCGAGTCATCAAGGGGAGTTGATAATTTATCTTTTTAAAGATACGCAAGAGAGTGGGTGGAATGTTTCGAGAATTCATAGTTTTTCACAGTAAAATGTTGGAAATCGAGTGGTTTGTAGAAAGCTTAAATAATGCTTGCCGCCACCAGGCCAAGCAAAGACGAAAAGAGTGAAGCGAGAAAGTTGGTTGTGCTGTTGGTAATCCACTTAAAACCATGTATTGGTATCTCGCCTTGTTCGTAAGGATATTCACGAATGGTTCCGTCGGGATTGGTGTATTTTGCTTGAAATAAATCTCCGATCAGACTATCGGCCAAGTTCCCTAAAGCGCCCGCAGCGCCAATAATTAAGCATTGTATCAAGCTCAATTCAAAGGTCAAAGCAATTGCCGCAGGAACGAAGGCAAAAAACAATCCCGCCACTGAACCCGATAAAGTTATCGCTCCACTGACGCCGGTATTGGCCTGTTTTCCGTTGATAATTTTATAGTGGTTTCCTCCCATACGTATGCCTATTTCAGAAGCAGAGGTATCGCTCAAGGCAAAAGCAAACCCTGCAATACCTGCAATCAAGAAAACGGAATCGGCCCAAATGAAGTATGCCATAAAGAAGATGGCAGGAATACCGCCATTGGCAAAAACCTGATTGGCATTTCTGACTGAGCTCTCATCCTTGGCTCCCGGGAGCTTGGAAAGCAAGCTGCCGACCAAGAAGAACACTACGGGAAAAACGATAATCTCGGGATGGGGATTGATAAGAAAAATCCAGCCCAGAATAGCAGCTGCGAAGGCCCCGCCCGAGGTCAGCCATTTTCGCCGAAAGGCAAAAAATGCCAAGATGGGAATCAGGAGAACAGAGATCAAGACACCTGCCGGCTCGGGAACGATGAGCCAATAAGCTACAGCTCCCGGCACCCACAAATTATCGAAACTCCTTACCGAGAGAGACTCGAGGATGGCTAAAAAAACTGCCATAAATATGGCGTGGTGCAAATCGACGCTCACCTCGACTAAGGGAATCAATTGGCTACTAAAAGCCAGCACGATGAATGTAACTGCGAGAAAGGTCACACCCCCTTCGAGGGTTTTCCCTTCAGGGGAAAAGTTAAATTTTCGTTTGCCAAATCCATAACCTATGACAGTGGCCAAACCATCGGACCATGCCACAACCATGAGTGGATAATAAACCAAATGGGGTTGATCCTGACCGAAAAAAAAGGTCAAGGCGAAAAAAGAAATGGCAAAATAGAGTATGCCGTAGCTCCTCCGGCCAGTTCGGTCATCTTTGAAAAATCCTAGAAAAACGGCTACTGCCAACAAAGGAATTGCGATTCCGATGATCAAAAGCAGATCTGAGTGGTTAATGTAATAGACCGAGATCGCCGAAATGGATATTGCACCGATGTGAAGTATCTTTCTCGCGAATACGGGGTCGACGATTTCTTTGCGGCGAAGAACTTCGGCCAACAACACAAACAACAAAACCAATCCGGCAAGGAGATAATCCAATTATAGTCTTTTGATCGACGGTAAAAATAAGAGAAAGAAGTGGCGCCCCGCCGAATTGGAAGATCAGTCTTGGTTTCCCGAATGGTTGCGCGCTTATCAAATGGCTTTCCTTTCAACCTTGGATAGATCAACTGGTCTTTACCTTCCGGTAAATCGATTGCTTGTAAGACTCCATCCTGATAAAATCGTGGACCTCGCATCGGGTTCGGGAGAATCGGTATGGAGATGCACTTCTAGCCTTCGAAAAACAGGAGCGGAAGTAACCTTGACGGACAAATTCCCTTTTGCACATGCAGCCAACAGAGCAATTTATCACGGCGAATCACTGGATATTTTGACTTCCCAACTTCCCGATGCCGACCTTTACACCATGTTCAATGCTTTTCACCATTTCGACGAAGAAGAACGGACCCTGATTGCAAAAAAAGCAACCAAAAACGGAGCAGCATTCTTAGTGATTGAACCCTTAAGACCGGGAGCAGATGTTTTTTTCAAGGTCTTCTTTGCAACTTTCATCGGCCCTTTTCTGTTGGCTCCTTTTATGCGACCTTTCTCAGTCAAGTGGCTTTTGTTGACCTATATCTTTCCTCTGGGAATGCTCGCGACTTGCTGGGACGGGCTGGCCTCGGTGGTGAAATCGCTGGGCAAAAACGAATGGAATGAACTGGAGGCTGACTTGATCTCCGAAGGAAAAACCGTTGAGCACGGACTGCTACCTTCACACACGGCCAAATTGAAATACTTTCTAGTGAAATGAGGACATTGAAAACACTTTGGGAGTTCACCCGTCCGCATACCATTATTGGATCTGCGGTGAGCGTCACGGCGCTCTATCTGATGGCCGTTCGCGAGTGGGATTTCAGTTTGCTGTTTTATCTCAGCTTAGCTGCAGCGCTGCTTTGCAATGTCTTTATTACAGGCTACAACCAACTGGTGGATATTGACCTCGATCGGGTCAACAAACCCGAGCTTCCACTGCCTGCAGGAAACCTCAGCGTTCAATCGGCGCGCATCATCGTTTTCGGATCATTGATCTTGTCTTTGCTGATCTCCGCTTACGCCTCTTTTTTCCTTCTGGGTTTGGTGGCGATCATTGCCATTCTTGGGTTCATCTACTCTTGGAAAAGCGTCTACCTAAAGCGGCGGCACCAAACCGCCGCCTTTGCGATCATCATCGTGCGAGGAGTTTTGATCAATCTCGGATTTTACGCCCTCTACTCGGGCAGCTTCGATTTTCCGGTGGAGATTTGGACCCTCACTGTTTTTGTGGTTCTGTTCAGCGCGGGCATTGCTTGGTTCAAGGACATCCCCGACATCGAGGGGGACGCCGAAATTGACATCGGAAGCTTGGCGATCAAGCGTGGTGCCACAAAAACCTTTTCGGCGGGTGTTTGGCTCTTGGGGTTTGCTTATTCGATTGCCGCTTTTGCTCCTCTTTTATTCGATTTCCAAATTGGTTCGGGGTCGATCATTACCATTGGCCACGCTATATTGGGAATTGCTTTTTTGAGCTTAGCGGGCAAGACCAATCCGGTGGACAAGAAATCGATGAAACGATTCTACCTGAGCTTTTGGGTCTTATTTTTCTTGGAATACCTGCTGTGGGTAGGAGCTGTTTTCGCGTTGAATTAAACCGATATGATTTTCTAATTTTGCCGGTTCCGGCCCCGTAGTTCAATGGATAGAATAGAAGTTTCCTAAACTTTTGATCCAGGTTCGATTCCTGGCGGGGCTATTTTTTCTCAGCGTTCACGGCATAAAATGCGTTCCCAAATTTGTACCTTTCCATTGTGTCAAAAGCATCTGACGAAATTAATGTGAATGGCTACTCAGAAAAAGACAACTAAAATGAAGGAAATAATTCTCAAAGTCCCGGAAAGTAAATTTAATTTTTTCATGGAACTATTCGTCGAATTGGGTCTTGACATTTCTCAAAACATTGAGGTTTCAGAAGAGCAGAAGACACTTGTTAGAGAGAGAATTCGAAAGTCCAAAAACGATCAAAACGAACTTTTGGACTGGGAAGATGTCAAGGATAATTTTAAGCTTGACTAGTGGCTTATAGAATTAAAATTGAATCCGAAGCGAGTCGAGATATTCAAGAAGGAATTGATTGGTACAATGAGCAACAAGCCAATCCGGGGCGAAAATTTCACTCCGCTGTAAAGAATGCTATCGCTCAACTAATGGTGAATCCGTTTTATCAAATTCGGTACGATGAAGTCAGATGTCTCCCGTTAAAGAAATTTCCCTTCATGGTTCATTTTACTGTAGATGAAGTCCAAAAACTCATTGTCATACGAGCTGTTTTCAACACCGTACGAGACGACGATAAATTAAAAACCTAAAAGTTCTAGTTCATTTAGAATTCTCGAGATAGCTAGCCGTAAAATAGAATTTTGTTTTCTCTTGAGGACTAGAAATCTCTAAGCCTATCAGGCTATCTTTTTGCAACAGCCATCCACAAAAGGACAACTTCTTTGTTAATGCCTTCGAACGAAAACTAATCTATGAGCTTCTACCAAGTATTTGACTTTCTGCGCGACCTCAACCAAAACAACCACAAAGAGTGGATGGACGACCATCGGAAGCGCTACGAAGAAAATCGCGACTTCGTTGTCGAGTGGGCCAATGATCTAATGGCAAAGATCGCAAAGGCAGACCCGGACTTTAAGCCGGTGACGGGCAAAAAGGCCATCTCGCGCATCAACAACAATTTGCTCTACCATCCCGATAAACCCGTTTACAAAGACCACTTCGGGGTGGAGATGAACCTATCGGGCGGGCCGAGCGGCTTCTACATTCAGCTGGGGCTTTCGCATAATTTCATCGGTGGGGGAATCTGGTCGCCGAGCAAAGACCAGCTCGAAAAAATCAGAGGAGCGATAGATTACAACGGAGAGGAATTGAAGAAAATCATCGAAAAGAAATCCTTTAAATACACCTTCGATGGATTATCGGAGCAGGACAAGCTAAAGACCGCACCGCGCGATTATAGCCAAGATCACAAGCACATCGAACTTCTCCGCCTCAAGCGCTTTGCCACGATGGTGGGCATCACCCAAAAAGAGATTACCTCCGATGATTTTGAAAAGAAGGTGGTTAAGTATTACAAAGAGATGATGCCCCTGGGAAGGTATTTGAATAAGGCGGTGAGTATTTGAGGGTAAGCAGGTAATTCAATTATTTGACTCACCGATGGCCGAGATGAGTTCTTGGCGAGTGCTTGTAATTTGCAAGAGAAGCTGCCCGACCTTATTATCTTGGCATTTCATTTTCCTTAAGCTTCCTTCATTTCCTTTGTTACCC
>DATFKV010000357.1:0-5279 GCA_035268465.1 Cryomorphaceae bacterium
GTGAGCAAGAGCAATATTGCCGCAACCCAAACCGCAATCTGAGACAAACGAGAAAAGTAGCGGTAATTCACTTTATGAATGAGCACCATGATGAAAAATCCCGATGCGAGCATAATCCCGTGCTTGAAGAGATAGTACAGCGTATTGCCTTGGGTGTATTTATATGCCAAAGACGAAATACTGGAATACACGGCCAGCAGCGATACCATTCCAAGTATGAGACAGACCATCCAAATGACCCGATCTCCTTTAAGATATGTCGTCCAAATTTTATTCAACTTACTTCAGTTCTTTTACATATTTGGCATAGGCCTGACCTCGATCTACGAAGTTGAGGTAATCATCTTCCACCACACAACTAGGCGAAAAAATCACAAAGTCATTCTTTTCGGCGACCTTAAAACTTACAGTAACCGCCTCCTTCAAGTTGGTTACCGTTTGAAATGAATTCACCAATTTTTCCAATTGGCTGCGCATGTCAATGGCCTCTGCGCCGTAGACGACAATGGCTTTTATTTTCTTTCGGATGTATTTCTCGATCAACGCAAAATCGCGTTCATGAGGCGTAGTAGTGGTCAGCCAAACTGCCTTCCCCGTTAAGCATTTAAAACTGTCTCGAGTAGCTAACAGATCCACTGCTCTGCTGTCATTAAGGAACTTGATCGTGTCAATGACACCGACAGAATCCATTCTATACGACGTTTCTTCCAGATTTTGACGCATTCTCTGCAGAGCGGTCATGGAAGTCTTCAGCTGACTTTTCTTTCCCTTGTGGATCGTATATGACTTGCGCTCGGCCATCTTTTATCCTTTTTCGTTTGCCTTAATTCTGAGCAGTCGATTGAAATAAGCGCCTCTCTCTTGAAAATTCGCAAAGGGTTCGGAGGCTCGACATCCGGGCGAGAAGATCACAGAATCATTGGCCTTGGCGATATCCAAACTCAAATCAATGGTTTCAGCCCAACTATCGGCTTTTACAAAAAAGCCCAGGTAATCCCAAAGTGCCTCGTGCCATCCTGCAGCATGTTCGCCGTACACGACAACGGCTTTCACTTTATCTCGCAGGCTTTCCGCATAATCTTCAAATTCAAATCTCGGATCATTGGCCTCAGTTATCCACACCACGGGCTTTTCAAAATGACTCAATGATTCAATCACCGACATGGCGGTAGTAGCCGCCGAATCATTGACGAAAGTCACTCCCTTAATCATGCCCGCATGCTCAAGAGAAAAGGGCCTTTCCGTTCTGATCGCTCTCATTCTCGAGCGAAGCAACGGATTATCCGTGAGGTCTTTTGTCGTTTTTTTTGGATCCATCGTTATGGTTTTAATAGGTTCTTTTAGAGCATTTTCACCGAGTGCTTGAACTGTTGACCTCGGTCTTCGTAATTGTCGAAGAGATCAAAGCTCGCACAGCAGGGAGATAGCAAAACGGTATCCCCTTTTTCGGCAAATTGGTAACCCAATCCTACCGCCTCTCTTGCAGAAGAAGCCTCAGCAATGTGCTCTACCTTATCGCTGAAAGTTTCGAGGAGTTTCTTGTTGTCTTTTCCCAGACAGATGATCGCCTTCACCTTTTCTTTAACCAGATCAAAAAGCATGGAGTAATCATTGCCTTTGTCAACGCCCCCAACGATCCACACTGTCGGATCGCGCATGCTTTCCAGTGCATACCAAGTCGAATTGACATTGGTCGCTTTGGAATCGTTAATAAATTGGATTCCATGGATGGTGGCAACGAATTCGAGTCGGTGCTCCACATTCTGGAAATCGGCCAGGCTCTCTCGAACTACCTCTTTTCGTATCTCGAGGATACGAGCGGCAACTCCTGCGGCCATGGAGTTTTTGGTGTTGTGTTTCCCTAAAAGGGACAAGTCGTGTATGGACATTTCAAATGGTTTATCGGTAATGTTTACAATCAGTTTTTCATTCTTTAATTCAGCTCCGTTTTCAACGGGTCGGGTAATGGATATGGGGTGAAGAATTGGCTTGAGCGATCTCTTTTCTATTTCAGCATTTAGGATTTCGTCATCTGCCGAATAGATAAAATGATCGTTCTCATCTTGAGCTTGAGTTATTCTGAACTTCGCATCTACATAGCGACTCATTTCGTAGCCATAGCGATCCAAATGATCAGGGGTGATATTGGTAATCACAGAGATGTAAGGCTTAAACTCATACGCTTCATCCAGTTGAAAACTGCTTACTTCCAACACAAAGTACTCGCGATCTCCTTTTACCAATTCGGCACAAAAACTATTGCCCACATTGCCTGCCATACCTACATCCAATCCCGCCTTTTGCAGAATGTGATGCGTGAGCAACGTGGTCGTCGTCTTGCCGTTGGTGCCGGTTATCCCGATGATCTTTGACTTGGAATTACGCGCCCCAAACTCAATCTCAGAAATCACCTCAGCTCCCGTCTCCTTCAGGTTTTTGATCAAGGCGATATCGCTCGGTATGCCAGGGCTCTTTACCACCATCTCTACTCCTTCCAGAAACTCAGCGCTATGGCCTCCTTCTTCCCATTTAATTCCCGACTTGTTAAGAACGTTTTGGTATTTATCCGCTACTTTTCCCGAGTCAGAAACCAGAACATTGTATCCCAATTTCTTTCCGAGCAAAGCCGCACCCGCACCACTCTCACCGGCTCCAAGCACCAATAGCTTTTTCACCGGAGCTTAAGCGTTACGATGGACAATACCGCTAAGATTATCCCGACAATCCAAAACCGCGAAACGATCTTGGATTCGTGATAACCCACTTTCTGGTAGTGATGATGCAAAGGAGCCATGAGGAAAATCCTCCTTCCTTCTCCGTACCTCTTTTTGGTATACTTGAAGTAGCTGACTTGCAGCATCACTGAAATATTTTCGATAAGGAACACCCCGCAAAAAAGCGGAATGAGCAATTCTTTTCTGATGGATATGGCAAAAACCGCAATGATCCCTCCCAAAGCCAAACTCCCTGTATCGCCCATAAATACTTGAGCGGGAAAGGAATTGTACCAGAGAAAACCGATGCACGCTCCCACAAAAGCCGATATAAACACCGTGAGTTCTCCCGAATCGGGGATGAACATGATATTCAGGTAATCGGAAAAGACAAGGTTTCCCGAAACGAAGGCAAATATGGCCAGCACCACTCCGATAATGGCCGAGGTACCCGTGGCCAATCCATCCAAGCCGTCGGTAATATTGGCTCCGTTTGAAACCGCCGTCACCACAAAAATTACGAGTGGAATAAAGATCAACCATGCCCAATCCTGCGCTTTTTGCTTTCCCATAAAGCCCAACAGCCAAGCGTAATCAAACTCGTTATTCTTAATAAAAGGAATCGTAGTTTTTACAGACTTGTCTTGAAACCATTCCGACGTAATCTCTCCCGTTTGCTCGCTTTGGAAATAGACCTTGCGCTTGCTCACCACATCCTGATTGAAAAAGAGAACGGCTCCGACTAAGACTCCCACACCGATTTGACCTACTACCTTGAATTTACCGGCCAGGCCTTTCTTGTTCTTTCTGAATACTTTGATGTAATCATCCAGAAATCCAATACCACCGAGTATTACAGTGGTGATGATCATGACGATGACGTATATATTGTCCAATTCGCAGAAGAGCAGGGTCGGAATCAAAATAGCAGCAATGATGATGAGACCACCCATCGTTGGTGTACCTTGCTTTTCAATTTGACCTTTGAGCCCGAGATCGCGAACCGTTTCGCCCACTTGCTTTCGATGAAGCATGGAAATGAGTGACTTCCCGAACACCAGAGAGATCAGCAATGAGGTGATAATGGCCATAGCCGCCCTGAAAGAGATGAACTGAAATACACCTGCTCCCGGCAGGCCGTATGCATTATCCAGATATTCGAAAAGGTAGTACAGCATTAGCTTTTCATCTCTTTAAAGGATTCCATAACTATGGCGAGATCATCGAATGGAAATCTCTCCCCTTTAATTTCCTGGTATTTCTCATGGCCTTTTCCGGCAATGAGGACAATGTCGTTTGCCTGAGCGAGTCCGCACGCCATACGAATGGCTTCGGCTCGGTCGAGGATCGTATTGGTCTTTTTGTAATCGACCGGGTCCACACCGGCTTTCATGTCATCCACGATACTTTGCGGATCCTCATGCCGAGGATTGTCCGAGGTGAGGATGACCCGATCGCTGTACTTGCAAGCAATGGTGGCCATCTCGGGTCGCTTGCCTTTGTCGCGATTTCCGCCACAGCCCACGATGGTGAAAACTTTCTCGTTGTAAGTGCGGACCTCAGCGATGGTCGATAAAATATTTTCAAGTGCATCGGGCGTATGTGCATAGTCTACAATGGCGCTAACGCCGTCGGTGCTTTTGATCAATTCAAAACGACCCGCAACGGGATTGATATTGCTCAAAGCTGTAAGCACGTCCAACTTCTCCTCGCCGAGCAATCGCGCTGCTCCGTAAACGCAGAGAATATTATAGGCGTTGAATCGACCAACCAACTTGGAGTACAAGTCCATGCCGTCCACATTGAGGTGGAGACCTGAAAAAAGATTTTCGATGACCTTGGCTTTGTAGTCAGCCATTGCCTTTAAGGCGTAGGTTTTTTGCTCGCCCGCTTTGCAGTTTTGAAGCATGGTTTCGCCTTGACGGTCGTCGAGATTTACGAGCGCAAACGCCGAAGCCGGCAACATATCGAAAAGCAGCTTCTTCGCCGCTATGTATTCGTTGAACGTTTTGTGATAGTCGAGATGTTCCCTAGAAATATTGGTGAAAATACCCCCGGCAAATTCCACTCCCGTAACGCGGTGTTGATGAAGCGCGTGTGAGCTTACTTCCATAAAGCAGTAACCGCATTTGGCCTCAACCATTCGGCGCAAAAGTCTATTCAACTCAACGGGATCAGGCGTGGTATGAGTGGCACCGATCACTTCGTTTTGGATGCGATTCTCCACGGTAGAAATTAAGCCGACCTTCTTCCCCAAAAGCTTGAAAAGACGGTAGAGCATTGTGGCCGTGGTGGTTTTGCCGTTGGTTCCCGTGACCCCTACCAATTTCAATTCACTCGACGGATTGTCGTAGAAATTGGCTGCCAGATACCCCAAAGCCTCCCGACTATTCTCCACCTGGATATAAGTGACCTCATCGCGCAATTCTTCGGGAAGCTCCTCGCAAACGACAGCCACTGCTCCCAGTTCGATGGCTTTCTCGATAAAGAGATGCCCATCTGCCTGCTCGCCCCGTACGGCTACGAAGAGCGAGAAACCTACCACCTTGCGGGAATCAAAAACCA
>DATFKV010000358.1:0-3403 GCA_035268465.1 Cryomorphaceae bacterium
ATGGCCAAAGAGGTTTCTGCAGGCATACCTACCAACCATGGAAGCCAATATCGCTCCATCTTATTCTTTCCCATCATATCCCAGGGGTGAACAAAAACGCTCATCTCCAAATCTTGGCAAGCTTCAAACACGGGAAATATATTGGGATCATTCAGATTCCAGTCGTTTACGTGCGAACCAATTTCAATCCCTGCCAAACCAATTTCCTTACACCTTCTCAATTCTTGGATGGCGAGCTCAGGGTCTTGCATTGGTAGTGTACCCAAACCCACGAATCGCTTTGGGTAACGATCGACGATTTCAGCGAGGTGGTCATTTAAGAAACGGGAGACTTGAAGACAATCTTCGGGTTTTGCCCAATAGCTGAACATAACAGGGACCGTGCTGAGGACCTGAACATCCACATGGTGCTGATTGCACTCTTTCATTCGAGCTTCGGCATCCCAGCAATTGTCTTCTACCTCACGGAAAAATTTATTGTCCATCATCATCCTGGCTCGGCAGGGAGCATGATGCTCTAAATGAATGAATCCACCGTATCCGAATCGCTCACGAAAGGAGGGAATATTTTCAGGAAGAATGTGCGTGTGGATGTCAATGGTGAAGAGTTTCATTCGAAAATCGCTTTGCGTAGTCTTTCGCAAAGTAAGTTAAAATAATATCTGCTCCTGCACGTGCAATGCTCAACAGCATCTCATCTGCTGCCGCGGCTTCGTCGAGCCAACCCTTCTCTGCGGCGGCTTTGATCATTGCATATTCGCCGCTAACATTGTAAGCTGATATTGGTAAAGAGCTGAATTCTTTCAACTTGGAAATGATATCCAGATAACAAAGTGCCGGTTTGACCATGAGAAAATCCGCCCCTTCCTCTTCGTCGAGCATTGCTTCGCGAAGTGCTTCATTTGAATTGGCAGGATCCATTTGGTAAGTTTTCTTGTCACCAAACTTCGGAGTGGAGTCCAGCGCATCCCGAAAAGGGCCGTAATAAGCACTGGCATATTTTGCCGTGTAAGACATAATGGACACCTCGGTGTATCCACTTTCATCGAGCGATTCGCGAATTGATCCTACTCTGCCGTCCATCATATCTGATGGTCCGATGATGTCAATACCCGCTTGTGCTTGGGCTACAGACATTTTTGACAAGATGGACAACGTTTCATCATTCAGTATTTTACCCTCCCTTACCAGTCCATCATGTCCGTCGGAACTGTAAGGATCCATGGCGACATCGCTCATCAGGACAGTCTCCGGAAATTTTTCCTTGACCGATCTGATTCGGTGCAAGTAAAAGTTTTCTTCGGCCCAAGAGTACGAGGCTGTGTTGTCCTTAAGACTTTCCGCTACAGCGGGAAAAAGCACAAAGGCGTTGATGCCAAGTTTCAGGGACTGTTCAATTTCATTGAATAGCTCCTTCTCTCCAAGTTGTGCCTGTCCCGGCAATGATCCAATAGGATTGTAAGCTGACTCATCTGCCGTGATAAAGAGTGGATAAATCAATCGGTCGGGAGTCAGTCGAGTCTCTCTGACCATGCTGCGCACAGCGGCCGACTTGCGGTTTCGTCTGGGGCGATTATTCATTTAGATCATAACTTTCAATAGTGGTCAGCAGTCCGCGAATTTGAGTCGCTACTTCTTCCAATCGCTCTTTTAAGGCTTGTTGATACTGCAGGATTTCTTTGTCGCTCATACCCGCTGCAATCTCCTCTTTCATCGGGTCGTGACTGTGGTTATGCGCACCATCGTGTTTATGTTCATAGCCCGGCACAGCTACCACCGATTCCTCCCACGAATTTAATGCTCTGAAACTCTTGTCGATACTTCGGATCATGGAATTATAAGCACTCTCCTTCTCCTTATTAGAAATTCCTGCCTCCAATTGAGCATTGATTCTTTTCTTCTCCCTGGTCAATGCTGAATAGATAGAATCGTGTCGGGTCATGATCTCTTCATGAATAGCTGCCGCTTGCTTTATGGTGCGATTTTGACCGCGGCCTGAGTCTCCACAACTTGCCATCACCACCAATCCTAAACTCATTATGATAATCCAACGCATAACTAATTTTCTCTTTTTTCTGTTTTTTCTTTTTTGGGAACCGGGTCATAGCCGTGGGATCCCCACGGATGACATTTTGAAATACGCTTGATGCCCAGCCAAGTTCCTTTAAAGGCTCCCCACTCATTGATGGCTTCTATCGTATAACCGGAACAAGTAGGAGTAAACCTACAGTTTGCTCCAAACCAAGGTGAAATAGCCACTTGATAAATGCGGACCAATCCGATTAAGAACGTGTTGAGCACTCTCATGCGGCTGCAAAAATAGGCATTCCTAAAAGCTTGGCAGCGAGAGAAAGGTGATTTTTAATCTTTTCTAACATCTCTTGAAGTGTGCAGAGCCAATCATGGTCAGATGGCAATTCTCATTTAGAAAGTTTTTTATTGCTATGAACAGCTCAAAGAGCATTCTCTTCTCAGTCCCGAACTTAGCTTATTAATTATTCAACCCGTTTTCATGTTCTTTCGTCGGGGAGTTCTGCCACGGAAACTTTCCTTCCAGCTCTACTTGAAGAGAGAGACTTAAGAAAGTTCTGATAAGTACGATTAAACCTAAAATTGAAACAGACAGCAGCGTAGGCTTGGTTACCACGGTAGCCATAATGTCTGCCGCTATTAATATTTCCAAACCCAAAAGAATAGATTTCCCAACATCTTGACGCAGCTGTGAATAGCTAACGGGATTTTTGCTTTTTAGGCGAATGAGAAATTTAATCAATGAATATATGGCTCCCACGGATATGGTAAGTACACCGATTGCTTCAATGATTTTCGCGGTGTAATCTATATAATGTTCTATGTTTTCCATTTACTGTTATTTGAGTCAGAACAAAAAAAAAGCCGCTTGTCGAATTAGCTTGTTTTGCGAACTGCTTGACGTAATCTTTCCTCAAAAAAAATGCCTTTTTCTGTGGTGTACAAACAAATTCCCTTCCACACTCAGTATTTATGTGGTAGTATTTACCTAATTTTTTTTCTATAAAAAAAGACACCCGAAGGTGCCTTTTTTATTGACTTAGTTTACTCAGTCATTTCTACCTATTCAGCCTATGTTCGGACCGCCACTTTCCGTCATAGCCTACTTATGCTGCTACTTGACTTACTGCTTTCCAGTTCAGGTTTCCGCTGTAATGGTGGGATACCTTTCCTTCATCATCCATTGCCATGAGAAAAATCCAACCATTGTCGCATAAATCCTTAACCGCTGCATGCTTGTTCAGAATCTCATTCATGGCTTCAATCGGCGCCTCTATGATCACGCTGAGTCGAAGGGGATCGTGCTGAAATTTTTCACCGTCGTGGATCGACTGCAAAGGCAATCCCACTCGCAAATCTCCGGAGTATCCTT
>DATFKV010000359.1:0-2206 GCA_035268465.1 Cryomorphaceae bacterium
AAATTTCTGGACTGTCGCCGACCTTGCCGATCACCTCGGGGTTGACCTCAATCAGATCCGGTAAAATCGCCTTCGCTCGGCTCACCAATTCTCCGACCTGTTGTCGCTCATGCTTCTTCATCAGCGCCAGATTGCCCCAGAAGCCATGACCGGCGAGCACCGAATTATGGGTGTTGTAAATCATCGCCCCTTCCTTGTTTTGGGGATAGTTGGCGTAAGTGAATAATTCGAGGGGAATAATGCCGGCGAATTCATTGACGATTGTCCTCATTGATTTGGCGCGGTAGGTCGAATAGTCATTGTATCCGCTTGCCCCGTTGTTCATAAAGAAAAACTTGCCTTGACTGAGTGCAGCCAAACCGATCATCTTCCGCCGTTTCTCAGTCAAATCGATCTCGATTACCAACTTGGGTTCGTAGGCCATTAATTCTTCCATCGCGCGGGTTACATAAATCGGAAGCAAGTATTCGCCGCGGGCCCTTCTTTCTTCCTCGCTGACATCGGAACCACCATGGTCCAGATTCGGCAGACTGCTGTCGTTAGCGCTAATGGCATCCCATTTCATAAACAGACAGCCCTTATCGATCAGCTTTTTGCAGTCTTCCACAAATAGATCGGAGAACCCACTGACAAAATCAAAGGCGGGAAACCTCCATTGGGCTTTAACAGGGTTTCCCTCGGAGTCTTTGACGATCCATTCCGGGTGGTCCTTGTAACGCTGGGACGATGAATCGATTCCCATCGGCGAAAACCACAAGCCCATCTTGATATTGTGTTCGTCGAGCTTCTTCTTGATAGGGGCCAATCCTTCTGACAGCCTCTTGTCATGGGGAGTCCAAACGCCAAAGGTTTGTTGCCATCCATCATCTAAAACGAAAATATCGATGCCCAATTGGGCCGCATACTCAATCTCTTCAAAAATTCTATCATAGGTGAGGACTTTACGGACACCTTTCCCTCCAACATTCCTTTGCAGTCCCCAAGTATTGTAGTAAAATGACGGTTCGCGGGTGTTCGTATACTCGCAAATCTGATCCAGGAGATAGCGGCGCAGTATTGCTTTCCCTTTTTCAAGGCTGTCCCCGTCGTAAAAAGCCGTAGCCGTCCATACCGAAGCATAGGGCTCGTCTCCGCTCAAAATCTCGCCTTCATAGTAGGCCCCGCGCATCGCCCTCACATTCACTTCCAAGCCGGTGTCAGTTTTTCCATTTTCAATGCCCAAATGCCATGATTCCGGGTCATCGTTGTCTTGGGACGCATGTTCATAGGTAGTGAACCAGGTGATTTTACCGTTGCTGCTCAGGTTGATTGGGCCTTTATTGAGGATTCCTGATTTCGTGACCGTCCTCTCGATGATCTTCGGATAGAACATGTGGTTCCCTTTTGGGCGCTCACCAAAAGTGACAGGTTTCTCGTTCCAGCTTGCAATTCTAATTTCATTATTGCGAATTTCGGCATTTGAAACTGTTTTCAGTTTATAACAGGGAAACTCAAAAAGGTTTTCCTCCTCGAATTTCGTGAAAGAAAACGATTGTTCGCCTTTGGCGGAAACAAGCAGTTTTTCCCGAACTAGGGAGCTATCGGGAAAAAACTGCTGATAAATTGCCAGCTGAAGTCCCTTCAATTCGCCCTGCGTCGCCTCAAAGTGAAGGGTGTATTCGGTGCCGTCGTTCAGCATTGCCCGCTCCTCAAGCTCTTTGAACTGCCAGATCGCATTTGTGGATGTGACTATCTGATTGTTCAGCGAAAAGCGGAAATACGGACTTTTTGAATTGTTAAGTTTGCCAAAATTTTCCCTGGACTCCACCACGACCCGGATTGCGCCCGGCTGATCTTTTCCCGCAATAAATTCTTTGCGGATTTCACTGTTCTTAAAGGTGAATACCGATTCAGCTTCTCCCGCAAGCAGATTGCAAAAGCCGAAGTTAAAAATTAATAGACCTATAGCTAAAACTCTCATTATCTCTCCAATATATTGTATTTTAAAAAAAATAAGTTAGCATTTTATTCCGATTCGTGTCAATTAATCTTTCGCCCCGACAAAGTATCTCCTTGAATCTTGGGCGTTATAAATGTATAAGCATGGATCGATAGACAGACGAAAGAGTCATGAGCACCGGTATAAGTATGAATATAAGCGGCAATACAACTCCATATGCGGTTCTGGGGCACCCCATCGGGCATTCCCTTTCTCCTGTAATGCATA
>DATFKV010000360.1:0-3865 GCA_035268465.1 Cryomorphaceae bacterium
CTTGGTGACAACCACCGAAGACCTGCTCAAATTTCAGCAAGCCCTTTTAGCAGGCGAGCTCATCAGCGCAGCTTCTCTTGAGAGAATGCAGGATTGGCACAAGGAAAGCAAAGGCATCTATTATGGCTTGGGGCTGCGCAAATATACCTTCAAAGAGTTTTCAAAGCTGTTGCCTGATTTAACAATCATCGGACATTCGGGAGTGAACTCTTCTTTCTCCTTTTATTGCCCCGAATTGCAAGTCTATATGGCGGGTACCTTCAATCAAACCAACCAAATGGAGGAATCCATTCGATTTCTTATGAAAGTGTTGATGACCGTTTATCACAACAGAAACAAAGCCGGTAGATCCTTCGGCGCACTGCCAATGCCGCGGCAGAGAGTCTAAATCATTTTATGTTCACTTCTTGTTGAGGTTTAAACGATGCTTGAGGTAATCCGCCTTTTCCGTTGAGTCAAAACCTCTGACTGAAACGATCATTCTGACTACTTTTATCCGACTCAACAAATAGAACTGTCTGGCCTGAACTTTGTATGATGAAAAACGCGCAAGAGTACTGTCCCCAAAACCAAAGAGCGTGGCGGAATTGGCTTCAAGCCAACCACGAGAGCAAAGAGGCCGTGTGGGTGGTCTACTTCAAGAAAAAGTCTCCTCAACACAACCTGAGCTGGGGAGAAGCGGTAGATGAGGCGCTTTGCTTTGGATGGATAGATAGCATGGCCAGGCCGATAGACGATGAAAAATACAAGCAGTATTTCAGCAAACGGAACTCAAAAAGTAACTGGTCCAAGATCAATAAAGACAAAGTTAAAGTCTTGATCGAGCAAGGTCGTATGGAAGCGGCGGGCCTCAAAAGTATCGAAGTAGCGAAAGAAAACGGGTCGTGGACTTTTTTGGATCAAATCGAAGCGCTGATCATCCCCGAAGATTTAAAAGAGGCATTGGCCAATGACCCACAGTCCATGAACTACTTTGACGGCCTGAGCAAGTCGGACAAGAAGATTTTGTTGCATTGGGTCATTTCCGCCAAACGACCCGCAACCAGACAAAAAAGAATTTCAGAAATAGCCGAAAGTGCCAAAAAGCAATCGAAACCTAAACCGTTCTAATAGCATTCGATCAACAGGTTGCATCATCGGCGCGAAATGCCCGTTTAGGTATACAAATTTTCAGACGCATTAGTCGACTCGTTCTGCCACGTAATTTCGCTACTTCAATTATTGTGTCGCCTCGCGGGGCCTTTTTGCTCATGATTTGAGTCTGAATTGTCTGCGAGTACTTCAGGCTAAAACCACCATTGCCATGTTTGCAGCTCTGCGTAAATATTTTTGGCTGTACTGCAGGATTGCAAATCCGGCTTAACAGATGCTTGAAAGCGATGCTCCCGAGGGCCTCAAAGAGCGGCTGATAAATGGAACAACGACTTCCGTTTTGATCCGAATATTCATATTGGTCTGAAGTTTTGATTCTTTTGCCTGAACATGAACAAACAAGTCGCCATCAAACTAATCTTTGGGATTTTGGTCTGCTAATGGTCTGCCACCTTTTGATCATTCCCGAAGTTATTCCATTTGATAAAGTATGGGCAGGCCGTTTAAAATCTGTAGAAGAGATGAGGTCTACTGAGTCTTTTTCTTTTTTGATTTTCATGATTACCATCTTTGCGGTAAAAAACAGGCAGCTAGCACAACGAATTGAAAATTGATGGATCAATGGGGTGATATAGCTATTCGCCGCATTGTTTACCTTTAACACTTTCGGCATCCTCTTTTCTAAGAACATCTTTGAGTTGATCTTCGGAACACTTGTCACCTTGATTCTCTCCGTTTTGTGTGTGGTAGTGGTGAAGAAGTCCTGAAGGATTTGTTTTTCAGAACTATATTTGAAGTCTGATCATGAAATACTTCTCTGTCCATCTTTACCGTAAAATGATCAACTGCGCCATCGCAGAAGGGATGTCCAGAAAAGAATTTAAGGATTTGCCCACGCCTATCGATGCTTTGGATAATATACAGGCGATACCTGCGGATGAGTTCTTCGCCTTCCATGAATTCCTGGATCAGAAACTGGGTCCCGGCTTCTCGGTGCGTGTGGGGCAGCAGATGGTGATCGATGATTACGGTGTTCTCGGCCTCTCTTGGCGCACCTGCTCATGGGTGGGTGAGATCTTCGAGCGAAGCAAGCGCTATTTCAATTTGCTCTCCAACACATTCTTTTGGCGGATTGAGGAAATAGGAGGGGTATCCCGCGTTCATTTGGATAGAGCGCTTTACAGACGGGGAGAGGGGCTTTCTACAGAGGCGAGCCTTTCGGCAACGGTGGTGGTACTTCAACAGACATCCGAAAAGGATATTCGCCCCGTTGAATTGTCCTTTAAGCACAAAGCTCCATCCGACTTGGAAAGTCATGAAATGGCTTTTCAGTGCAAGCTTCTCTTTGAGCAGGATGCCTATTACATCGCGTACAAAACGGAAGATTTAAAACTGCGCACGGCAAGGGCGGATCAACAGATCAACAATTATCTATTGCAGCGAATTGACGAGGAGACCAATAGCATCACGATCAGTTCAAGCAAAATCATTCCAAAAATCGAAGAGCTGATACGTGAAGCTCTACCCAGTGGTATTCCAAGTATGGATTTTCTCTGTGAGCACCTGAGCATGAGCAGGCGTACCCTCACGCGACGTTTGAACGATAACGGGCTGACCTTTCGCGACCTGATCCGCAAAACGCAAGAGTCCATAGCCAAAGAATTGCTCGCAAAACGCGAATACAGTATAGGTTTTATTGCCTTTGAAACAGGTTTCTCAGAGCAGAGTGCCTTCAATCGAGCATTCAAACGCTGGACGGGAAAATCACCTCTCGATTACCAAAAAGACAGCTAAAAAGGACACTTTGGCGCAAAGGGTCAAACACTTGGCACTATAGGTCAAGTTTGGCCACCTCCTAACCGTGACTTTTGCTTCGTAATCAAAAAACGAAGCGAAATGAAAAAGTCTTTTTCTATTCAACTCTTGGTTGTTTCCCTGCTGACCATCGCATGGATGGTCTCCAAGAGTAATCCAACGGCAATTTCGAATACCTCAAATCTTTATTCAGAACCTCTAAAGAAACAGGCATTCAACATCCTTCAGAACAAGTGCAACGTGTGCCACCGCAAGCAAAATCCTTTCATGGTTTTTAACCTGAAAAACATGGACAAACGCGCCGAGAAGATCAATAAAAATGTCTTCGAGCTTCAGCGCATGCCCAAGGGCGATGAGATCAAACTCACTCTCGACGAAAGGGAAACACTCAAAAACTGGATTCAATCTCTAAACATCAACTAATCATGGAAATCTCTATCAAATCATTCGTCCTTTTTGGGGCAGTTGTCCTCACCGGATTGTCGGCAGGCTTCTTTTATGCCTGGCAAGTCTCAGTCATCCAAGGAACCCTTTTGGTCAAAGACGCGGTTTATCTCGAAACCATGCAATCGATCAACCGGGCCATCCTCAACCCTTGGTTCTTTGCGGTATTTTTTGGAAGCCTCATTTTCCTGAGCATCGGAAGCATCTACCAATTCAATACAAACAAATGGGTCTTTGTCATGCTCCTGGCTGCTTCGATCATTTATTTGATTGGCACTTTCGGAATTACCGCAGCAGGAAATGTGCCACTCAATGACCAGTTGGAAGCACTCAATCTTTCTGAACTCACCTCGGAAAAGATGGCGGAATTCAGGTCGTATTACGAAACAAAATGGAACCGCCTTCACCTGCAGCGAACGGTATGCTCAGTGCTGTCATTCGTACTAGCAGTCTTGGCTCTATTTGTCGAATTCAAAAAGTAAAACAATAATCTAAAAACAAATAATCATGGCAT
>DATFKV010000361.1:0-5810 GCA_035268465.1 Cryomorphaceae bacterium
AATTCCCTTAAATCATGACAAAGATCAGTTCTTCGAAATAGCTGATATAAATCATATTTTTAAATTATAACCACCAAAGCCTAACTGCCTATGGGTTATGGTTGAGGCAAAAGATCGTTTGGGTACCGCCTGCTCTTATCCATTAAACCAGCACTGAAAGAAGAAAAAGTTTTACAAGGTCGGGGCTCACGTAATACTATATCTCAGAATTCAATTTCACTGCGTGGCGACCTTGAAGCTTGTTTCAAGGTCAAAACTTTTTTTCGGTTTCCGCACGAATGACTTTTGAAGAAATTTATATTGGCTGTCCTGACCACATGAATGGGGAAGTTTGAATCTTACAGGTCAATAAAAACGATGGATAGCCCAATTTTTCTATTTTCGACCCAGGAAGTAAAAGCTCCACTTTATCGACCATGTGCGACTATCGTATTTTCAATTTCTATATAGACATTTCGAATCTTGTCATGCCCGAAAGTCTGAACAACCCGTTTGGAACGTATATTCCCGAAGTAGCCAGGGTAGCCGCTTCAGAGTTCCAAGATTTCCTTGAAAACGAATCCAAAGGATGGACCTATGATTTCGACGAGCTGAACGGAAAGATGTTTGGGGTATTGGTGGTTCAAAAGAGCGACGATTCGTATGGATATTTGGGAACCAATTCGGGGAAAACGCTTCGAGAAGGATCTTGTCAGCGGTTCGTTCCTTCCATTTTTGACGATGCATCCGATGACTTTTTTATCGATAAGGGAATGGAAGCACTCGCGCAGATGACAAGTGAGATCAAGGCTGCCAACAGCGAAACAGAAATTAAGTTTCTCAAGGAAAAGCGAAAGAAAAAGTCCTTTGTGTTGCAGGATCAACTCTTCAGCCACTACGATTTTTTAAACAGCAAGGGGCAAGAGCAAAATATTGTCGAGATTTTTGCTAACGCTTCGCACGGCAAACCGCCATCTGCGGCGGGGGAATGTGCTGCACCAAAGTTGCTTCAATATGCGTTTGAAAATGGACTAAAACCCGTTGCCCTGGCAGAATTTTGGTGGGGGAATTCTCTAAAGAATAAGGAAAGACAGCACAAAGTATTTTATACGGCCTGCAAGAATAAGTGCCGCCCCATTTTGGAGTATATGCTTGATGATAATCGTTTATACGAGAGAGCCATTACTCAAAAGTAAAGTGAAGGTCATTTTATACCGAATCACATTCCCGCGTTATGGATTAGAGAAGTTTTATTGGTAGCTAGCATTTGCATAGTTGTGGCGTGTGCTTTTTGGTAAAGAAAAGAACGAACCTATGCAGTGTATGTCATCGCGATGAATAAAAATCCTTGACGGTAGACGTTGCGTACACCTTCGACTCAGCTCCGTGCATCGCCCAAAAGCACGGGCATAAAATCATCTGTTCTTTCATCTGCCGACATTTAGTCCCAAACGGAATGGGGGTGACTTGCAAGAGGCCGTATGGGTTTAACCTTACTTCTTCAAAATCTCATCCGCCACCTTCTGCGCGTCCCGGCAATATTGATCGTCGCCCTTGAGCTTCCACTCGCTCGTTTTGTCGATGTAAAACCGCACGGTTTTTTCTACAACTTGCGCGTAACCGCCATACGATTCGAGCATTTTTTGCACCTCTCCGTTGTATGCATCGCGGCTTATTTTGTTCTTTCTCAGAAGATCCCACTGTCGGTTGATTCGCTTCAACTGCTCTTTGTAAGCAGGATCTTTCTCCTTGTAGGCCATCAAAAAAAGCGAAAGCGCCTTGGCTTCGGGAGATGGTTTTTCAGAAATTTTGCTCATGCTGATTCTTGTTTGTGTAATGAAAGGGCAAAAGGTAATTCAAATCAGGCGTATCTCGAAGATTAGCTATTTTCAAATCAGACTAATTCGCACCTTCTTCTTCTTCAGCCTGGTATTGTTCGTCCTTTCAATCAGCTCTTCGGCTACAGCCGCGTGAACACCCGCATAGGCACAATTTTGCTGAAGCTCGATTACGCCGAGTTGCTCTTTTTGAATTTGGCCTTGCTTCAGAAACAAGCCCGCTACGTCGCCTTTGGAAATCTTGTCTCGCCGCCCGCCCGTGATGTACAAGGTTTCCCAGCGAGGAGCTTCGGGTAAGTTGGAGGTCGGTTGCTCATCGAGAATCAATTCCTCGGGATTGAGTTCTTGAATGAACTCGGGAAGCTCTTCACCCTGCCATTGCAGGATATAGGCGATGCCGTCGCGGTTCATCCGCGCCGTGCGTCCGTTTCGGTGCGTGAATTCCTTGAGTCGGGGTGGAAGGTGGTAGTGAAGAATGAATTTTATTTCGGGTATGTCCAGACCACGAGCTGCCAGATCGGTGGCTAGCAGCAGCTGAGTGGTACCGTTGCGAAACTTGATCAATGATCGGTCACGATCTACTTGTTCCATATCGCCGTGAAAAGGTTGGTGGTGAATTCGGTGCTCGGCCAAGAACTCGCTGACCCGCTCCAGCGCATCTTTGAAATTGCAGAAGACAATACCCGGCTGATCGCCGATGAGGGCGAGGGCTTGCAGCAAGGCATTTAATTTGTCCTTATCGGAAGAGAGGAGCGTCTTGATCTTCAGCTGTGATTTCTCTTCGGGAACATGGTTGATCACTACCGGCTTTTCCAGCCTCACAAAAGACGGTATTTCCACATCGCTTGTGGCCGAAGTCAGGATGCGTTGCCGCACGTTCGGGAGGGCCTCCATAATCTCCGACATTTCGTTTTCGAAGCCTACCTCCAGCGATTTATCGTATTCATCGAGTACGACGGTGTGAATGGAATCTAACGAGATGTCATCCCTTCTGAATCGATCGGCTACTCTTCCCGGGGTGCCTATGAGGATGGCGGGACGGTGTTTCAAATCCATCTTGTCCTGCGCCCCCGCGCGGCCGCCATACACGGCGTTCACTTTCAATCCCGATCCCATTTTTCGGGCCACTTGCTCTATCTGTTGGGCCAATTCCCGTGAGGGAACCAAGATCAATAGCTGAATCTCTTCAGAATCCTTATCGAGTGTCTCAACCAGCGGTAGCAGAAAAGCCAGCGTTTTGCCCGTTCCGGTAGGAGAGAGGAGTACCACATCTTTCTTGGTTTGGATCGCCTTCCGCGCCTCTTCTTGCATCGGGTTGAGGGCGGTTATTCCGAATTTGTCGAGAATCGGGTTTGTCATGGATTGATTAGAAATTTTTGATGAATTTATGGTGTGGCCGTTCGTTTCAATTTAATCTGTTCTTGTAGCCGTTTATGTCGGTAGATTGAACGAAAAGCTAAAGCTAATCCTTTTTATCCAAGCTGCTTCCCGGCACCTTCAGTTCCGAAGCACTTGAACGCACTACGGCTGATTCTTGAAAGGTTTGCGTAGGGTATCCGTATATAAGGCAGGAATGAAGGCACGGAGTGGAATAAATGCTACAAATTCTTGACTACAGGAATTCCTCTTCAAAACCATAATAAACTAAAATTCAGAGTGATTGATTCAAGAGGCTTCATTTTAAGCATTGTGGCATGGTATTCTCATTTTTATTTTTAAAAACGAGCAAGAATCAGTTCTAAAAAAAACTGTCGTGGTAATAAAGGCCGACCAAAGGGTGGATTATGATTGCCAAGAGAGGATTTTACGTTGTCTGCTAGTCGAAAAATAAATTTAAAGCGAAAAGAAATTATGTTAATTGGAGCAATAGTACTTTATATCTTTCTGGCCGGACTGGTCGGAGCATATGCATCTCGGAAGAAAATGGGTTTTATCGGAGGTTTTTTATTCTCTGTTGTTTTGACGCCTATAATAGGCTTGATCATCGTGCATCTCTCTTCTGATAAGGAAAATATAGAAGAGGAAGCCGCCAAAGAGTCTTGGAAGGTCTACCGAAAAGAGGCCCGACAACTCGAGGGAAACGGAAACCGAAAAGAAGCCTTGAAAAAGTACGAAGAGGCACTTTATCATTTTCGCAAACGAGAGCAGTTGACTGAAAAACTCCTTCCCGAAAATGAGGCAACTGAAATAGAAAAGAAAATCACTGAACTCAAAGGCAGTTTGCCACAAGTTTAAATGATTGGCTCAACGCGTTTCGTGAGAAAAAATCTACTAAATCATCCACCATGAACTTTACTGAAAAATTAATCGGTCAAAAAATTACCACGCTCTGATGACCGCCCCGGCGGAGACCAAGGTAAGCCTGCAAAGCGAAACGTCCATTCCTTCCGAAGTGATGCCGGGCGAAGCTTATCACTATGAAGGACAAAAAAAATACATTCGTGTAACGCCTCAAAAAGAGATCACACAAAAAGACAATGGGATTGAAAAAATCAAAGAATCAATAGAAGCTCATGGATTCAAATCGGCAGACAAGAATGAGGAAATAGAGCATGTTTTTAGCAATGAAGACGGACAGGTCATTCGGATGGTGTTTTCCGATGCCGATAAAAAACTGCAAGTCATTGACATTCAGATTTCGCAGGCCTGAACGCGGATGTTTGCGCGAAAGGACACCACAATGAGTAAGCGATTCTCGCTTTTGATGGCAGGCACACGCTGCAAGCGTCCGTAAATCACTGAACCCTATGTGACCGCTAGCCGAGATCGGGAAACAAGCAAGATTTTCGAAAGGGGAAACGCACACCAGCCATCAGATGACCAGTAGGCCGGAGTCCTTCAAGGTCTGTATGGGTTTGGAATACCAAAACAGTTCGAAATTTTCAAATTTGCTTTCGAAATCTCCTTTGACCTGACCAAATGATTGCAGCTTTTCTCGGGTCGGAGAAAACCTTTCCAAGGCCTTTGCTAACCATTCACCCTTATCTTTCTCCAAGGTGATTTGAAAGGATTCGCTCTTATCGTGAAAAGTCAATTGAAGAAGGTGTTGGCTTTTGCCTTTTTTGGTCTTGGAAAGTTCGTGCACCATCGGGATGCCACCTAGCCAAACCACTTTGGCAGTAGCCTGCACATTAAAGTGAGTTTCCGACTCCAAACATGAGCGGATGTAATCACTTTTGATCTTGGTTTTCGGGATTTTAAAATCAAACCAGTCCGGAAGCGACATTTCAAAACCGACGCCATGCATAAAATTGAACAGCGATTTTTTTAAGCCATAGCTAAACTGCCGGTGGTCGATGCCCGTTTGGTCGGTGAAATCGACATCGTTATTGGCGAAAGTGATTTCGCGGTAAACGGGGTTGATGCCGTAATCGGAAGGATTTAGCCCCACGGGACTATGTGCCGTAAGGGCAAACTGATGCCAGAAACCCGATTGCAGGACGCCTACCTCGAATAGCTGCCGCACCATTTCGAGGCTATCTACCGTCTCTTGCGTGGTTTGAGTCGGGTATCCGTACATGAGGTAGGAGTGGACCATGATACCGGCTTGGGTAAAGTTGCGCGTTACCCTCGCCACCTGCTCTACCGTCACGCCTTTATCAATCAATTTTAATAATCGGTCTGAAGCCACTTCGAGTCCCCCGGAAACGGCTATGCAGCCCGAGGCTTTCAGCAAGTAGCAAAGGTCTTGAGTGAAGTTTTTTTCAAATCGGATATTCGTCCACCAGGTGAGGGTGAGCTTTCGCTTTAAAATTTCCAAAGCCAAGGCCTTCATGAGGGCGGGCGGAGCGGCTTCGTCTACAAAGTGAAAACCCGTTTCTCCCGTTTGGGCGATGAGTTCTTCCATGCGGTCTGCCAAGAGCTTGGCTGCAACGGGTTCGTAGAGTTTGATGTAATCCAGCGAGATATCGCAAAAAGTACACTTTCCCCAATAGCATCCGTGAGCCATGGTGAGTTTGTTCCACCGACCGTCGCTCCAGAGGCTGTGCATCG
>DATFKV010000362.1:0-3936 GCA_035268465.1 Cryomorphaceae bacterium
CCCCGAATATGTCGAAGCCTTAATGGGAATAGGTGCGATCAGAGAAAATGAAGGCGATTTTGCGAAAGCCATTTCTTATTACGAAGAAGCAGTGAGCAAGGACGACTTTCATTTGGACAATCGCCATATTTTAGTGGAAACCTATATCAAGGCTGATAAGCCGGCAAAGGCCAAGCGTCATCTGGAAGAAATGATCAAAATCTTTCCCGACGATGCAGAATCTTGGATTGCGTTGGCCGATTTATCTGCGTCAGAAGGTTATTTTGTTTCTGTAGAATTAATAGATCAAGCGATAGAGAATATGCCGGATGAATATGATCTCAAATGGCAAAAAATCAAACACTTAACGAAGTGCGGCAAGCAGCAGCAGGCCATTGAATTGTTCTTGGAATGCTCTACTGATAATCCTGAGGGTTTAAAATACTTTCTAACAATTTTCCCTGAAGCATTACAATTTCCGAATATTGCAGGCTTAATCGAAATTCAAGATAAAGCGCAGAAGGAAAATGAACTTTAATTTACCCTTTATTCCCGAACGCACCGAAAGACCGCGTGAAAATGGTCTTACTATGGTGATGGACAAAGGATTGAGCCTGAGAAGTGCGGCCAATTTTCTCGATGCGAACGGAACATTAACCGATATCATTAAATTGGGTTTTGGTACTTCTTACCTCACCAAAGACCTTAAAGAGAAAATCAAACTCTACCACGAAGCAGATATGAAAGTTTACCTAGGTGGTACACTTTTCGAAGCTTTTATTGTGAGAGGGATGTTTGATGAATACCGCAAGTTACTTCTAGACTTAAAACTTGAAACTGTTGAAGTTTCAGATGGTTCCATCGATCTGCCGCATGATGAAAAGTTGGAATTCATATCCAAGCTCGCGGAGGACTTCACTGTATTGTCTGAAGTGGGTTCAAAAGAAGAAGGAATCCTCATTGCTCCCGGAAAGTGGGTAAAAATGATGGACACTGAGCTAAGAGCAGGGTCGTGGAAAGTGATAGCCGAAGCTCGTGAAAGCGGAAATGTCGGTATTTACCGACCAAATGGAACAGCACACGTAGTACTGGTCAATAAAATTCTCGCCAAGGTTAAATCTGAAGACATACTTTGGGAAGCACCTCAAAAAGCCCAGCAAGTATGGTTTATTAAATTAATCGGGCACAATGTCAACTTGGGAAACATTGCACCGAATGATGTCATTCCACTCGAAACATTGAGAATAGGTTTGAGAGGAGATACATTTTTCGAGTTTCTGCCCGAAGAAATTGCCGCGAAGATGCGGCCATAATTACAAACATGTCGCAAATCAGCGTTCAAGAACTCAAAACCCTCTTGGATAAAGGGGAAGACGTTCAAATAATCGATATCAGAGAAATCCACGAAGTAGATTCAGGTTCCATCGGCGGTATCCACATTCCTATGGCAAGCCTTATCGACCGGTTTGCTGAAATCAGAAGAGACGTCCCTGTGGTGATTCACTGCAAGAGCGGATCAAGAGCATCGGCAATGGTTTATATACTCCGTACCGAAAAAGCCCTTGAAAATGTCGTGCTTCTGGAAGGCGGAATCGAAGCTTGGGCTCGTGAAATTGACCCAACTGTAATCGTGTACTAATGAGATCACCAAAGCAATACACCTTCCTAATCCTCAAAGGTATGGGCATGGGGGCTGCCGATGTGGTTCCCGGAGTCTCGGGCGGTACCATTGCATTCATCACGGGTATCTACGAAGAACTCATTGATACCATCAATCGGGTCAACTTAATAACGCTCCAAATTCTTTTCAAGCAAGGTATTAAGCCGTTTTGGAGGGCCGTGAATGGAAACTTTTTGGTAGGCCTTTTGGCCGGGATATTCATCAGCATTGTCACTCTGGCTAAGCTGATCACTTACCTCCTCGAGACCCACCCTATCGCCATTTGGTCCTTCTTTTTCGGATTGGTCTTCGCCAGCATTCCATTGGTAGCCAAAGCGGTTAAAAATTGGTCGGGCTCTCGGTATTTTGGTTTTGCCGCAGGTGCCATTATCGCGTACCTCATTACTGACTTACCTCCCGTAGAAGACCCCGGGGCCAGTTGGTATCTTTTCATCAGCGGAATGATTGCTATCTGCGCCATGATCCTTCCGGGTATTTCAGGAAGCTTTATTCTACTCTTGCTGGGCTCCTACTCTACCGTCCTTCAAGCCGTAAACGACAGAGATATTTTGTCTATCGGCATATTCGGCGGCGGATGTATCGTGGGAATATTGGCCTTCAGTCGATTTTTAAAATGGATGTTCAGTCGTTACCACGACGTGACCATCGCCATCCTCAGTGGCTTTCTCTTGGGTTCGCTCAACAAAATCTGGCCGTGGAAAAACACCCTGGAGTATTTTATCAAGCATGAAGGAGAGATCAATGAGGAAAAAGTAGCCTTGGTGCAAGAGAATATTCTGCCGAATACGTACGAGACCCTCACGGGACTCGACTCGGAGTTGTCGATCGCGATTGCAATGGCATTGGTAGGTGTCCTCATCATCTTTTTGATGGATCGCTTTGCTCCAAAAGAAGCCTGATATGAGACGCTTTGGCCTTATCGGCAAATCGCTTTCACACTCTTTCTCCAAAGATTATTTCGGGAAAAAATTTCTAGAGCTCGGCATTGAAGCGAAGTACGAGAACTTTGAGCTCTCCAAGATCGAAGCGATAAATCAGCTCTTAAAGGATGGCAACTTAAACGGGCTGAACGTCACTATTCCCTACAAAGAAGCTGTAATTCCTTATTTAGATGATATTGATCCGGTGGCGAAAGAAGTTGGTTCAGTTAATACCATCGCCTTTATGAAGGGAAAAAGCATAGGGTACAATACCGATGTCATTGGTTTTGAAAACAGCCTGAAACCCTTCCTCGAACACGGAATGGACAGAGCCCTGATTTTAGGCACAGGCGGGGCTTCAAAAGCGGTGGCTTACGTATTGAAAAAGATTGGCTTAGACGTGCTCTTCGTCAGCAGAAGCCCCTCCGGCGATAATGAAATCTCCTACAAGGAGTGCAATGCAAATGTGGTAAGGTGGCACCGCCTTATCGTCAACACCACGCCGGTTGGAACGATGCCAAACATTCTGGACGCTCCCGCAATTTCCTACGAAGGAATCACCGAGAGTCATCTTCTATACGATTTGATCTACAACCCCGCTAAGACACAATTTTTGCTGGAAGCTGAAAAAAGAGGAGCCTCCATTCAAAACGGATTGAGCATGCTCAAAATTCAAGCGGAAAAGAGTTGGGATATTTGGAATAGGGCTGCCCTTTAAAGGCACAGGCAACACTAAGTTAATTGATAACCAAGGAATTTGGGATGACTGTATTCCTATTCACTTTCTTGTTATTTAAGCTTTGCTTGTTTCTTTACCACGTTACTTCGACCCCACCCTTTTTAACTTCAGTGTTAAAAAAATTTCATCGGGCACTCCGAGTAGTAGTGACGCGTAGACATGTCATATTTCATTACACTGAACTCGGCGTAGAAAAGGAGCGCTTCAGTCTCTCTGTAATCATCCCCGAGCTTTAAAGCTATCTGGTTTTGAGATGAGGCGTGTTCAAATGGTGGTTAAATAAGTATTGAGTCAACAGGGTGAGGCGTGTTCCGATGGTATCTAACCCAAATCAGGCAGGGTCCAACTAGCATCTGACCTCTGGCATCTGACCTCTGACCTCTGGCATATGATATTTGAATCCAAGGCTCAGCCACCTAAGATCATCTTGAAAGGTCTATATTGACAACTGACTTTTGATCTCTGAAATCTCTTCTCTGAGGATCACCTTTAACCAATACATTCGCAACTCACCCATTCTTAATTGAACATTTCACTGTTCACTGAAAAACTGATATCTGATCTCTGATCTCTGATCTCTTAGTTCCTCCATATGTAATTTATAGCCCCAAATCAGA
>DATFKV010000363.1:0-2362 GCA_035268465.1 Cryomorphaceae bacterium
TTACCAATGCCGGGTTCACCTGCGATTAAAACCAATGACCCCGGCACCATTCCTCCGCCCAAAACGCGGTCAGCTTCCGAATCACCGGTGTGGTTTCTTTTTCCCGTTTCGCTCTGTACTTCATTGATGGCTACCGGTAGACTCTCTTTTTTTCGCTCGGAGGTAAATCCTTTTTTGGGTTTTACCACTGTTTCTTCTACAAAGGTATTCCACTCTCCGCATGAAGGACACTTGCCTTGCCACTTCGGCGATTCAAAACCGCAATTCTGACAAAAGAAAGCAGATTTTGATTTAGCCATTTTTAGATTTTTTGATAATCGCGGTGGTGCTGTATCCCTTTACCAGAGGAATGGAGATGGTGCTTTTGCCATTTTCTCGCTGAATGTCTGAACCTACGATATAATTCTTCGCTGTGGGATTTTCTTGATCCGGGTCATAATCGCCACCCTTTACCAAGACATCCGGCCGAATGCGATTCACCACTTCAAAGGGAGTACTTTCATTGAAAATGACCACGGCATCGACGCACTGCATACCCGCGAGAACGATAGCTCGATCGGTTTCTCCATTGATCGGTCTTTCAGGTCCTTTATTCAGTGTTTTGACTGAGGCATCAGAATTTACTCCTACGATCAGATAATCTCCCTGTTCGCTCGCTAAATTCAAAAGGGTAACATGTCCTCTGTGCAGGATGTCAAAGACACCATTTGTGAAAACGATGCGCCTCCCCTTGGTTTTGAGCCGCTGGGTTAAGGCCTCTAATTTGTCGATTTTGACAATTTTTTCTGCTATTCTATCCAGTCTGCTCATTGAGGCGATTTTTATTGAATATCGGCATAAGAAACATACTAATTCCTCCAACCAATACGATCATAATCGTTTGAGAAAACCACAGAATCCAGCCTAAAGCGAAACCGCTTTCGGCTGAAACTCCATAAAGTAAGAGCGCCTGCATGATCCCGGCGGGAAAAGCCCCGATACCCCCCGGAATGATTACAATCGCAAAGCTTCCGAGAACAAACCCGGCAAAAACGGCACTGATGCCTACGTTTGCAGTCTCCTCTAACGCGTAGAAGCAAACGCTGAACATGGCAATATACAGGCCCCAAATGGAAATAGTCGCCAAGAGATACAACCAGCGCTTTTCCATTCGCACGATACTCCGCAGGCCTTCCAGCAATTCGTTGATGAAGCTTCTAACTTTGCCAACCAGTGGAATATGAGCGAACTTTTTCAGCAGATATAACCCTAAACCAATCAGTAAAACTCCTACGACTGCCAACACCAATAAAAGAGGACCTTCAAATTTGCCTTGAACAACGCTGACTAGCTCAAGGGCATATTTTTCGAGCAATTCATATTGCAAAATCAGCGTGGTAAATGTGATCAGCAGGAGAATAATGAAATCCAGAGCTCGCTCGGAGAGTATCGATCCAAATGATTTTTGGAAAGGAATGCCTTCGTATTTAGAAATGGCAGCAGCCCGACTCACTTCTCCTACCCTGGGCAGGGCCAGATTGACAATGTACCCTATCATCACCGCCATAAAGTTATTTGCCGGGTGCGGGGAGTAGCCCATCGCCTCAAGCTGAAATTTCCATCGAAAACCTCGAATCCAGTGGCTCAACAAGCCCATAAAGAATGACAGGACAACCCAAAAGTAGTTGGCATTTTCAAACGCGGTAAAAAGCTCAACCCGCTGATCAGGAGTTAGTTGGTTGTATATATGCCATACCAGATAAATCCCGAGACTTACCGGAATAATAATCTTTAGAAATTGAACGAACTTTGTTTTAAGCATAGACCGGATTCAAAGCTTCATGTTATCAATGAGTCTTACCTTACCCAATTTTGCCGCTAAAAGTGCCAGTCGTTCGCCTTTTGCAACCCTTTGTGTTGGTGGCTCAAAGCTCACGGGATCTACAACTCTGACATATTCCAATTGAAGTTCGGGATAATTTAACAAATAGTTTTTCCCAAGGCTCTCAAGTTCGGAATGATTCATCGAATCACTATTTTCTGCCATAAGCTGCAACGTTCTTGACAAATGCTTGGCTAAGCTTCTTTCTTCCTTTGAAAGAAGTTTATTTCTGGAACTAAGCGCTAAACCATCATGGTCTCTGATGGTTTCACAACCAATCACCTCAACACCAAGATTAAAGGACCTGTTCAATTCTTGAATGATTCGATATTGTTGGAAATCTTTTAGACCGAAATAAGCCCGTTGAGGGCGAACGATCTCGAACAATCGTTTTACCACCGAAGCAACCCCATTAAAATGCCCCGGGCGAAAGGCACCCTCCATCTTTAAGGAGATTTCTCCGAGTTCATACTGATGTTCGTCCTTTACGGGATAAATTTC
>DATFKV010000364.1:0-5126 GCA_035268465.1 Cryomorphaceae bacterium
CTATTCTACCGTCCTCGTGAAACGACACCCAGTTATTCGGGAAGATCGAATCAGGCGTGGATGGAACTTCGTCATCCTGAAAAACTACAACATCAATTCCATGGCCGCGTAACTTCTCCACGAAAGCATCGAACTCTGCCACAGCCTGTTTATTGGCTTTAGCCGGATCCAGACCTTCGAGCACCTTTTGGTAGTAATTATTCTTCGCCGTCTCTTCGTTAAAACGAAAATTAACCGGTCGAACCATCATAATGGTGGAAGTAATTTGTTTGCTCATGATCTTCTTCTTAATGGCATGGTTGAACAGCGTAGTAAGCCTTCTTGCTTGCTAATTTCTCCGTATGGAATGGTCTCTACGGTAAACCCGTTTTTCCTCAAGAGGGAGTTCAACCTGTCGAATTTGTTTTCCGAAACGATCACGGTGGGTGAAATCGAAAATACGTTACTATACATATGGTACATTTCCTCTCGATCTATTTCGATGATGTTTTCCTTTCCGAAAAAGTCGACAAGAAAGTCAACATCTTCCTGATTTTTAAATCCTCCCGGAAAAAGAATGGCCTTATCTTTTCCGATTGGCTGAAAACAACAATCCAAGTGTAAGGCATTTTGACGTGGGTCGTCATCTGATTTATTCAATTCAAAAGCGTGAACTTTCCAATCTTTAAAGTTGTCAACCAAAAAATCGACGCCCGCTTGATTGGTTCTGCTCACTTCGTATTTGGCGAAATCTTCAGGCTTCGAATAGCCGACAAAGATATGGCCATTCCAAGGCATCACATCCCCCCCTTCAGCTCTGGCCTCAGGAGGCATTCTCAATATACGGTCGGGATCAATCTCATCTAGTAAGAATTGAACCGCTTCAGTCTCTTCTCGTCGGTGCTTCAGTATATTTGGAATGACCAGTTTTTCTCCAATGACAAAAAAGATATCTCTTGAAAACACTTGGTTGACATCGGTCAAAACTTCGGGTCGATAAACCTCCACACCGTACTTTTTGAGCACCTCTTCAAAAGCCGTCATTTCTTTGATCAAATCTGCCTCCTTCGGGTATTCTCCTTTTTGGATAAAATATCTGGATTTGGGGTCATATGCTTCTTCCAAGGTAGGCACCGGTCCGGGCGATTTGGCCGTACCCAGCAGCACGGCTTCTAGAGCGCCGGTCTCATTTTGAACATTTATCTTTAACATGTAGGTGGTGTTGAAGCCGCAAATGTAGATAACGCAACGAATTATTGTTCCATTGAGAATGCGTTGGAAAAATAGGTTTGAAACTTTAACTCATACGATGCGTATTGACAGGTGTTTATCCAAATTTCAACTAATTAAATGCCACGCTCGTGAATTCGTCTACCCCCCTTCAGTCCAGATTCTCCAAGTTCGTTTTGTTTGGAGTATGGTCTGCCCCATTATTTATCATGTTGGTCTTGGTGACTGCCTGTTCGCAAATTTCAAAGAACGTTTTCAATTCAAAGCCTTCTGAAGGAATCATCAAATACAAGATTTCATTCCCCGAAGTTTCGGACGAGAGTATCACTGCCACTCTTCTTCCCGACCAAATGACTTACGCTTTTACACCAACATCTTTCGCCTCAAATTTTGAAACGGCAGGCGGTGTGTTTAAAAACAAAATCGTAGCAAACCGCGATACGCGCACGGTCGATCATCAATTGAAGGTTTTTCGAAAGAAAATACAGACTAAAATGCAAGAGACCGACGTCATTCAAATGCTTGCTGAGTACCCTAAAGCTGCCGTCATCAGAACGAAACAGACAGATACCATTGCCGGGTACCATTGCAATAAAGCCTTAATCGTTTTCGAGGATGTAAGCCGAAAAGAAATTGAAGTCTACTACACCACTCAAATAGAGATGGATTCACCCAATTGGTGCACTCAATATCATGACATTGATGGTGTGCTCATGGCGTACGAAATAGAAGAATTCGGAATTCGAATGCGTTTGGAAGCCGAAGAGGTGAAAACTCCACTTCAGAATCCTGAGATGCTCAAAGCAGAGTCCGAGTATTCAGAAATCACCAAAGAAATGATGGACATTGAGTTGGAGCAGCTCGTCCAAACTTTTGAACTATGAATAGACTCGCTTTTTTCATATTTTTCATTCTTGCGCTACCCATTCCATCTTTCTCACAGTTTGAAGGAATGGTGGCTTATGAAGTGACATACGAAGCCATAGATAATAGCAAGAAGGAAATGCTGTCGATGCTTCCGAAGAAAAGTTTGCTTTATGTTAAAGGCGAACTATCTCTGTTTGAGCAAGAAGTAGCCGGCGGCGGAAAACAAGCGTTCTACATCGATGCAGGAAGAGGATCGGGAATACTAATCATGCAATTCTTGGGTCAGGGCTACAAGGTTGAAATGAGTCAAGAGGAGCTGGAGACTTTAAAGAAAGCCAAGGAATTAGAAATAATTCCTACAGAAGAGAAGAAAACGATTTCGGGATACGAATGCGAAAAAGCTTTAGCCATTTCAGATAGCGATACGTTGGAAATTTATTATTCCACTGAGTTGATGTCAAACTCGAGCTTCCCTCCTTTTTCAAATATCGACGGTATCCCGCTTAAATACGAATTGATACGTGGAGGCGTAAAGATGACTTATACTGCCGTCGAAGTGAAAGAAACGACCATTGAGGAGTCAATTTTCATCGCCGCTCCTGACATGCAAACCATGAAGTTTGAAGACTTCGCACGGTCCTTTGCTATTCCGCAGTAAGTCTTTCACCTTCCGGCAAGCCATTCTCCCTTCAAGTTCGTGGACCGAATCTTCCTGAGATTATTAATTGTACCAAAGTTTGACTTGGGTAGCACCAAAGCCGTAGCGGCTGTAATCAGCATCTTCAAAATCGCAATTCGGCATTGATTTCAGTCTCTTTCTCAGCTCATTTCTCAATCTCCCCTTTCCAATCCCGTGAATATAAACCACTTTGGATAACCTTCTTCGCTTCGCCTCTCCCAGCGTTTTCTCAAAATGATTGAGTTGAACGATGACCATGTCGTGATTTGAAAGATTCCTCGTAGAATCCACCACCATATGTATGTGTAAATCGACTTCCATGTAGGGCATCCTACCTTCTACCATCCGGTAGCCATCGGTTTCATCAGTTGGCTGATGTGTTTTCTGCGGTTCATCATCCGTTAATAAATCCTTGGGTTGCCAATCTACCTTAAGCACCAATTCGTTTTCCGGGAAGGAAAATACAAAACCGTCTTCATCTTCTACGGACACCAATTCTCCGTCATAATCCACCACTTCTCCTCCGCCCACTTCATTTAGGAATTCTACCGAGTCACCAATTTTAAATCTCATTCGTCTATTTGCATAAATGGCACTTCATTGAAAATGCTAATTTCGCAACCTCATCAGTTTTTCCATGAAATCCACCTTAATTTATCGTTTTTTATTCGGAATTGTCCTGTGTTTCACGCTTTACGCTTTGGCTTACGCCAAACCGCTGGAAGAAGGCAAGAAAAAGACAGCAGTCATTGGCTTCTACAATGTCGAAAATCTCTTTGACACAATAGACGATCCTTTAAAGAAAGACAACGAATTTACGCCCGACTCTGCTAAACAATGGAACACTGAGCGTTACTTTAAAAAACTCGATATGCTTTCTGAGGTTATCGCGGAAATGGGAAGCGGAGAGTATCCGGCCATTTTAGGATTATGCGAGGTAGAAAATATTGATGTTCTCCGAGCCTTAGTGGCCACCCCTCAAATCAAGAAGGCCAAATACGAACCCATTCTTATCGAAGGTCCCGATCAGAGAGGCATTGATGTGGCTATGCTTTATTCAAAAAAGCAGTTTAATCCCATTTCATCATGTTCTTACCGAATTAACCCGGGGGAAGACGAACGACCCACAAGGGACATTCTTCATGTAAGAGGAAAACTGAAGAGTGGCGGCCCCACTCTACACATTTTTGTAAATCACTGGCCATCAAGATATGGAGGAGCGGAAGCGAGTGAACCCAAACGGCTGGCTGCCGCAAAGGTTTTAGCGGCAAAAACCGATAGCATCCATCGACTATATCCTGATGAGGCAATCATCTGTATGGGAGATTTCAATGATTACCCTGAAAATAAATCTCTGACAGAAATTCTTCCAACTGATGAATCGGACAATTTGGTGAATTTGATGAAAGGACTGAAAGAAACCAAAAGAGGATCGTACAACTACCGCGGCGACTGGGATTTCTTGGATCAAATTCTAGTTTCACGAATGCTCATCGACGGAGAAATGCCGGACATAGTCAGCGGAAGCACCACGCCGTTTTTCACAGATAGTATGGTATATACCCATCCCAAATATGGAGATGTAAAACCAAAAAGAACTTACGGCGGCCCCGAATACCTGGGCGGATACAGCGATCACCTTCCCGTATACACTATACTGGCGTATTAGAAGTATAGCCAGTGCCATTGGGTCTTCCCTTCACCGAACTCCAACGTGGGAGCAGGAACCTTGAGGATGGCAAGAGTCGAGAATACGGTTTTCAAAAAACGCGAGTTCGTTTTGATTTTCGTCAAATCTACATCCAAGCTTAAATAGTATTGGCGATAAGGTTGCAGCTCGGGCAAAACATCGCCCCTTTCGTTAAACGCGGGGTTAGAACTTCCACCAAGCATATTTTGGCCGCCATACCCGAAGGAAAAACAGAGCCAAGGAGGTAAAACTTGCGGGTGATCGATGAATGACCCCGGAGAAACTGATAACCATATCGTTTGACCGTTATAGTCTTTGAGGATACTTTCCAAAGTATTTGACCCCAAGAGCTCGGGCCTATAGTCTGCCAAACCCGATTCGGAGTATGAATATTTCAGCATCATTCTCTGCTCCTGCCAGAGCAATTCCTGTCCCACAAAGAGGCCTGCTCCGGAAACGTTGGCGGAAAAATCTCCCCAGCTAAAACCCCAGCCTTTGGAATAGGCATCAAATACTTCGACATTGGTCAGAAAGAGTAAGCTTACCCCACTGCTCCACCACATACTTTTTCGGCTTTCTAATCCGGTCCAACGCAAAATCCCATAACCATATCGCGAAATCTGATAAGCCGTAAGGGCGTGCCCGGCCTTGTCCATACCGAGCCATTCGTTTGAATCGTCA
>DATFKV010000365.1:0-6802 GCA_035268465.1 Cryomorphaceae bacterium
GCCAGTGTAAAGCTCGGATATGAGCTAATCCAAAAGAGAGAATTCATTCTATCAAAGCAATTTATTCGCAGTGCTACTTCGATTGGCGCCAATATGGAGGAGGCGGTGGGAGCCTATTCTCGGAAAGAATTTCTTCACAAAATCACGATATCTTATAAGGAAGCTCGGGAGACTAAATATTGGATCAAACTATTGAGAGATTCAAATTGGATTGAAACTGAGCAAGCTGAAATGCTTTTGTCAGATTTGGAGGAGATATTGAAAATGATGGGTGCCACAATAAAAACACTAAAATCCCAGAGTAGCTGATCTCGCTCTCCTCAATCTCTTGTATCTGAACTCTGATCTCCCTGACCTGACCTCTGCTCTCTGCTCTCTCCTCTCCGCCTTCTGACCTCTGCTCTCTGACCTCTGATTTCTGAACTCTGCTCTCTGACCTCTGAACTCTGCTCTCTGACCTCTGATATCTCTCCCGGCAAATAAACCACCGCGGGCACATACCCCAGCGCGTCGCTCGCTTTGACCCTAAATTTGGTCCAGTAACGGTAAAGTCCCAGTAGATTCCACTTCTTCAAAACCATGTCTCGCTGCTGAATGAAGATCGTCACGCTGTATTCACCGTTGATGAAAATGCAATTGGGAATAACAGCTTCTAATTGGTGTATTTCTTTGTCGTTTTGGATCGGTTCCTGGAACTGGAAACTGTCGTAAATGCCGACGATTTTCAAATCTTTGTCGGTTAGTTGCACTTTCACGTGAAACCAATCAATGGAAGGGTCTACTTTTACTCGTATACCAACTTTCAAGTCGTCTTGATAGTCGACCGCTGGCATTCCTTCCAGATCGCGGTATTTTTCTGAAGAGGCCACCGTCACCTCCTCCACTTGGGCCAATTCGTCAAACTCCACTTTGGGGTCATTCCCTCCGAAATGTTCGAAATATTTGTCGATGCCCGTGGAGACGTCTTCTCCTTGAAATTCCACTTTTCCGTACTCCATCAGGAGAATCTTATTGGAAATGATGGCCACATTCGGCATGGAGTGACTCACGAAAATCACCGCCGCATTCTTCATCATCTCGTTGATCTTGTTGAAGGACTTGATCTTGAAGCCTGAGTCGCCGACGGCCAAAACCTCGTCAAGAATGAGAACGTCGGGTTTCATGTGTACGGCCACCGAAAACCCCAGCCTCACTTTCATTCCCGAGCTGTAATAAGCTACGGGTGTATCAATAAACTTCTCAATTTCCGAGAACTCGATGATCTCATCGATGACTTTGTCGATTTCTTTTTTGGAAATGCCTAAGACCGATCCGTTGTTGTAAATGTTTTCCCTTCCGGTCAATATCGGATTAAATCCCGATCCCAGCTCAATGAGGGCACCTACTCGGCCATCCATGGTGATCTTTCCCGTATCGGGTTTGATCAATCCATTGAGCATTTTGAGGAGGGTACTTTTTCCCGCGCCGTTTCGGCCGATCAGTCCCAGGCATTCACCTCTTCGCAGTTCGAAACTTACGTCCTGCACTGCCCAGAACTCCTTGGGACGCAATTCAGCCTGACCTTCGCGGCCACCGAAAAACTCGCCCGTCAGATCTTTCACTCCGTACCACAAGCTGGTCTTGAGATCGCGGCAAAACTTCTTGGAGACATTTTCTACTCTTACCAGAACTTCTTTGGACATGTACTCCCTTGATTTACTTTCAGTCTTAGGCCCTGGCTTTAATTTCTAAAGCAGGTGCTTGCAGAAAGTGAGATGAATTTTTTTCTACTCTTCCTGATCGAAGACAAAAATAGAAATCGCCATCGGTTAATGGATTAATAACCTGATTTAATCACAAAACTGATTTAGTTTCGTTCTTAAGTTCCACTGGCTGCGGACCCACTAAAAATCAAAAGCGGTGATCGATGAACTCCTCCAGAAATAAGATTTTCGTCATTATCCTAATCCTTGGCGCCACCTCCTTTGGGTTTTTTTATTGGAGTTACCTCAGCTACAACGAGGTGAAAAATTCGCTGAACAGATTGGCTGCCGCCAACGAAGAAGCAGTGGCGCTTAACGCCATATTTCGAAATCTGGTAGAGGCTGAGAGCGATTTCAACTCCTACATTATCACAGACAAAGAGGATTTTTTAGCAAGCTACGAAGCCAAGATGCAGAATATTGATTCAAGCCTCGTGGTTTTGGATTCTTTGATGAAAAGTGATGTTGAACAGCTCGGGAGCTTAGACTCCTTAAAGCGGGTGATCGATCGCAAAGCCGAGTATCTTCAATTGCTTTATCAGCTCAAGGGAACGCAAAGGTCAAATGTATTTTCCAAAAGGGCCTTGGACAGAATTGAGCACCAACTGGGGGATTCCGCGTATGTGGAGCGTGAACTTTTGCAACGCAGGGAACTTAAGGCCGACCTGGATACGATAGAGCAAAAGCAAACAGTGCTTACACCGGTAGAACAAGAAGGAATTAAAGGTTTTTTCAATCGAATTCTCGGAAAAGAGAAAATGAGGGTTGATACCGTTACCAGCCTCAGGGAAAAAGTAGATTACAGCATTCAACTGTCTGTCGACACCAACATTGTAAGAGAGTATGTAGCCGATTCAACCTTGAGTGCGGTAAAAGGAATTCTTCTTGATGTCTTGGTCGAGGAGCTCACCGTACAAAATCGGCTGAAGTCGACGGAGCTCAACCTTATCGAACAGGATCGGGAATTTTTTGACAATATAAAAAGGATCATCAGAGTCATCGTTGCCGAGGAGGAATTGCAAAACCAAGCCAGACGTGAACGCGCCCTGAGCAATGTTTCCAATCTGACTGAGCGCGTCTACCTCATTGGTGGTGTGGGTGTTCTCCTCAGTGCACTTTTTTTGTTCCTTCTCTTGAGAGACCTTACCAATGCAGGGCATTACCGCAAGAGGCTGGAAGCCGAAAAAGCGAAGGCCGAACAATTGGCCAAAGAAAAAGAAGGTTTTCTTGCCAAGATGAGTCACGAAATCAGAACTCCGCTGCACAACATCATTGGCTTTTCCGATTTGCTTTCCACCCCTGAACTTACCCCGATTCAGCAAAAGTATCTCGCGGGAATCAGGCAGTCTAATGTGTATCTGAAGGAGCTGATAGACAATATTCTCGAAAATGCGAAGCTGAATTCCGATAAGTCCGATTTGGAAAAATCGGAAGTCTTCATTCCTTCTGTAGCGCAAGAAATTGAACAAGTTTTTGAGTACAAATTTCTGGATAAGTCGGTAGACTTTCTGGTGGAAGTAGACCCACAACTGCGTCAGTTGAATCTGTTTTTGGACGTGCTGAAGCTGAAGCAGGTCTTGGTGAATCTGATCGGTAATGCACTTAAATTCACGGAAACGGGACATGTCAAGCTCAGTTTTGGTTTTGCATATGTTGACGATAGCGGGCAATGTATTGTAAAAGTGGAAGACACGGGACAGGGTATTGGGGAAGAGGAAAAAGAGAAGGTTTTTGAGCAATTCGGTCAGGGAAGCTCAGGGCAATCGATGAGCCTTACAGGAACGGGACTGGGTCTTTATATCACTTCAGAGATCGTCAAAAAATTTCGAGGATCGCTGGATTTAGAAAGTACCCCCGGAAAAGGAACGGTTTTTACTTTTCGCTTTCCGGTAGAATATGCGCTACGTGAGGAGCAAGAAGAAGTCAGCGCAGAAACCTCTGAGGTTTTAGAGAAAGAATCCGACCATTTTGAGATGGATGTGATCGCAGTGGAAGATGACCTTTGGAATGCCCGATTGCTGGAGGCTTCTCTCATTAAGCACGTGCGTTCTTTTCGAGTCATGGACTCCGCCGAAAAAGCCATCGATTATTTTGCCAAAGGAGGAAAGGCCGATGTGATTTTCACTGATATTAACTTGCCTGGAATGAACGGCCGGGAATTGCTGGACCGCTTGCGCGAAATGGGGATTTCTGCTCCTGTGGTGGCCGTGAGTGCTCACATCCGGCAAACTGCGCAACGGGAAATTTTGGAAGCCGGTTTTGACAGTGTGTGCTTCAAACCATTTACGAAAGACGAAATACTCTCTGTCCTCTTCACTCTGGCCGAGGCTGCTGATCATGCCGAAGCCGGAGTCAATGTTAAGTATTTTCGGCTTTTTGCGGGGGATGATCAAAAAGAGTTTGAAGATATTCTGGAGTACTTTCACGAAGGTTTGATTCAAAAGGTGCTTGAATTCAAAGAGGCCCTATCCCGGCGAGATATTTCTGCTCTGGAAGATGTTTGTCACCGCATGAAAACGGCGGCAGAGCAAGTAGCCAGAAAGGATTTGAGCGAATCTTTGGGCGGATTGGAGATTATGGCCGAAATGAAAAATGAAGATAGAGCTTGGGAAGAAGGGGCTCGTATCTTGCCTCAGATAGAAGAATTGGAAAAGGCGGTAGGCAAGATCAAGCGTCGATACCGTAATCCTTGAGTTTGCGGTAGAGGGTAGATCGATCGATGTTCAGTGCCTTGGCAGTTGCGGATTTATTGTATTTATTTTCTTTCAAGGCTCTTTGGATCAGGACTTTTTCTCGGGTCATACCGGCCTCTCTTAAATTCAAGTTGGCATTAGAATGCTCAGGCTCGGGACTTGTTCGTTGACCAAACCCTGCAGGCAAATGAACGGTGGTAATTTCGTCGCCGGTAGAAAGCAAAACTGCTCTTCTCAGTATGTTTCTAAGTTCTCGAAGATTGCCGGGCCAATCGTAATTTCGAAAGATATCCTTTACATCGTCGGTTAATAATTTCAAGCTTTTTCCTAACTCGTCGGCGGCCATGCGAATAAAATAATCACAGAACAGCTGCAGATCATCCATACGGTTTCGCAATGGTGGCAACTGAATTTCAAATTCATTTAGTCGGTGATAGAGGTCCGTCCTAAAATTGTCAGCCTCCATGTATTTCATCAAATCATCGTTGGTAGCTGAGATCAGCCTTACATCTATAGACGTTTCCTGATCGCTCCCTACGGCTCTGATTTTTCGTTCCTGCAAAGCGCGCAGCAGCTTCACCTGCACGTCATACGGCAGATTTCCTACTTCGTCTAAAAAGATGGTTCCACCATTGGCCAATTCAAATTGACCCTTTTTATCGGAAAGAGCACCCGTAAAGGCTCCTTTCTTGTGACCAAAAAGTTCGCTGGCAGCCAGATCTTTTGATAAGGCGCCGCAATCGAGGGCAATAAAGGGTTTATCGGCTCTATTGCTTTTCGAATGAATAACCCGCGCTACGTTTTCTTTGCCGGTACCACTCTCTCCCAAAATGAGTACGCTCAAATGGGTCGGAGCTACCACGCTCACATGCTCCCAAAGCTGCTGAGCTTCTTCAGTAGTGCCTTTTATAAATCCATCTTTCCCTTCCGTTGCGTGGGTCTCCTCTTGCTTCCCATTTTGATCACGAGGTTTGGTTTTCTGCTTTAGGGCCATGTCCATGGTGGCCAGCAATTCCTCCGGGATAATGGGTTTGGTCACAAATTCGAAAGCTCCGAGTTTGATCGAATCCACCGCAGTTCGAATGTCTGAATAATTGGTAATGAGAATGACCGGCAATCCCGGGGCCTTTTTTTTGATGATGGTAATCAGCTCCAACCCATCGGTGCCCGGCAATTTAAAATCGGTGAGCACCAGATCGATGTGATTCTTTTCCAGCACCTTGATTGCCGAATCGGCTGAGTGGGCCGAATGAACTTCGTAGTTCTTTCGCTCCAAATAAGATCCCAGCATTTTGTTAAAAGCGGGATCATCGTCGACAATCAATACATTCATCTATCAAAATTAGTCAAAAAAAAGAGGCTGCTTCAGTTGAAACAGCCTCTTTCGGATTAATCGGGTGATAGGTAATTACGATTTCTTAGACTCTTCTTTGTTTACCAATTTACCTTCTGAGTCATAAGTAAGATCCCAGTTTTTATCTTCCTTGTTCAGGGTGATTTTGTACTGCGTTCCTTCTTTTTCATCCATTTTGTATACGGCTACCACTCCTTCTTCGGTATATCCGGCTGCTTTGAAAGCTTGCTGCACAGCTTCAGGAGTTTCGTTGAATTTGATCGCGGTAGGTTCAGAAATATCTGCTACCTCGATGTTTTCAACTTTTTGAGTTTGGTCTTCCATTGCTTCAGTTGTTTCTGTCTGAGCGAATGAAGCTGTTGCCAATACTGTTGATAGGATTAGGATTCCAAATGCTTTTTTCATGATTTCTTTTTTTTTAAAAGTTTATATCTGCTTCTCCTTAGCCCAATTCAATGCCGGTTTTCGGAAATTTTGTAAGTTTCAGAATGTGAGCGTTATAGGACGCGCTGGGATTTTGGGCTTCTGTAGGAAAGTCCTACAGTTTGTTGCAAGTCAAGACAGACTGTGTGATCTTGCACAGGTTCATGGATGGATCAATATTTCTATGAATGGGTTCTCAACGTAGAGAATTCACAAGAACTTACCATGAGGACTATACCGATAATAGCGAGATGAATCGAAAATCGGACCGTAGAACGGATCAGGCGTTCATTCGTTCAATCAAAATGGGCATTGCCAAGCGGTAAGCAACCATTACCAAAATCAACAAGATCAAAACGACCAGATTCATCCAAAGAAAACCTTCCAAAAACTCGGGCTGCATACCCGTAAGCCAATCTCTGGTGGTCATAATTAGGGGAGTCAGAGGGTTGTGGCGGATTACTTGAGAGCTAAGTCCACCTTTTGGCACGGCATAGACTACCGGCGTGGTGTACATAAGGAACTGCATGACTAATGGAATGGCTTTGCTGATGTCGGTATACAGCATCCCAAGCGGCGTTAGCATGAGT
>DATFKV010000366.1:0-3329 GCA_035268465.1 Cryomorphaceae bacterium
CGCATATACCTGTCGAAGATAATGATGGGAAATTCATCGGCATGATCTCCCGTGAATCAATTTTCAACGAATTGATGGGAAGTAAAGCAGGTTTTGATGACAAGACCGTGGGTGACTTGATGGTTAAAAATATTCCGGGACTCGATCCCGACGATCCCATCGAAAAGGCAGGGGAGATTATGGTCAACCAAAAGCTTTCCGGTCTGCCTGTGGTGGTGAGGGGGAGTATAACGGGTATGGTAACTCTAAGCGATATGCTTTCCTTTTCAATGGATTATTTAAAACAAAGAAAAAAAACTGAGTCGTGATAACAGTAGAATTTGAAGCCCTTGGTACGGGGGTGAAAACAGGTAGAGAAATTTTTCATTACACACACAAGCACGAAGGACCTTTGCTTCTTATCACCGCCGGTGTTCATGGTAATGAGCCGTCAGGGGTGATCGCTCTCGACAGGGTCAGGAGGTATCTTGAGCTTATGAACATTCCAATACGAGGGAGTTTCATCGGGGTGTGTGGCAATCTGCCTGCGCTAAGCCAGTCTAAGCGTTTCATCGATCAGGATCTTAACCGTAGCTGGGGAATAGATGAGGTGGAAGAAATCAGGTCAAAAAATGAAGGCCTGAATACTGAACAACTTGAAATTACTGAGATCTTGGGCTACTTCGATTCTCTGAACCTCGAGAGGTTTAAAGAAAAGTGGTTTATAGACTGCCACACCACCTCCTCTGAGAGTATTCCCTATTTCAGTATCGGTGGCAAGCCCGAATGTCTGGCCTTTGCCGGTAAATTTCCCGTCCATTCTGTACTCGGGTTTTCCAATTTGCTGCCTACTACCATGGATCACTACCTCAACCGCAATGGTTTCGACGGTTTTACATTGGAGGCAGGCCAGCACGATGAGCTTTCATCGGTAGAGAATTGCGAAGCGGTTATTTTCATGGCCTTGGTAAACAGCGGTTGCATCCATCCTGGCGACATAGACTGCTTCGGACACTGCCGTGATGTGCTGGCCAAGGTGATCTTCGACGAGAAGAGGATTTTTGACATCGTCTATCGCCATTCCATCAGGTCCGATGACGGTTTTGAAATGGAGCCAGGCTTTGTGAATTTCCAAAAGATATGCAAGGGAGAGCGGTTGGCCATTGACCGCAACGGACCCATTGATTCAGAAGATGAGGCGCGCATATTGATGCCGCTCTATCAAAAGCAGGGAAATGACGGCTTTTTCATCATCCAAGAGAGAAAATAAATACAATCTCTGACCAAATCGAATTTCGACCCTGATACGCTGGGGAGAAACGGATACCCTCACGAAATTTCAGAGGGGAACGACTACCGGATAAGCGGTGAGACAGAGATAAAAACTACCGCATAGCTTAAGTCCTGATCTCATAACAATTTTGGATAAAGTCAGGAAGGATAGGGTTAAGGTACCACTTATAGTGAGCATGATTCGAGTACTATTTTACAACTACAACTACAACTACAACTACAACTACCACTGTTTGTGTGCCTCTTATTTTCTTGTTAAGACGATTATCATGTCTTGCAACTTATTTCGAAAAGAGACTTAGCGAAGCAATTGGTATCCATGGACTCTGTTCGACCGGCAATTGTGAAGCTAAACCGAATGAAAAGTACTTAAAATGATTAAGGATTGAAGTCGTCATTGTTTTCCCGGGTTTCCTTACCTTTCGATAGACAAGAGCTCCGGCGCAGAAGATTCGAAATAAATGCGATTAGCATTAGCCATATTGATCGGGATACACGGATTGATCCATTTATTTGGCTTTCTGAAAGCTTTTGGTTGGGCTCAATTTGAAGCGATTTCACAACCTGTACCAAAACCACATGGTGTCATCTGGCTGCTCGCCTTTGTTCTGTTTTTGGTCGCCCTCATTCTTTTCCTCATACGACATGACCTTTGGTGGATCATCGGAATGGCGGGGGTAGTCGTCTCTCAAGTTTTGATCATCATATACTGGAAGGATGCCAAATTCGGCACCATCGCAAACCTGCTGATTCCGGCTGCGGCTATCGTTGCCTATTCTACAGTGAGTTTTAGGAATAAGGTGGATGACGAATCGCGATCCATGCTTTCTCAAATGGCCCCCTCAGAAGAGATGATTCTCACGAAAGAGATGATAATAAATCTTCCAACCGCCGTGCGAAGCTGGCTGATGAAGAGTGGGGTAGTAGGTAAGCCCATGACTTACAATGTGTATTTGGAGCAAGATCTGCAGATGAAATTGCAACCTGATCAAAAAGATTGGACGAAGGCCAAAGCCCAACAATACTTCACTGTTGACCCACCCGCATTTAATTGGTCGGTAAAACTTAAAATGAAAGGAGTGCTGGATGTCGCGGGGAGAGATAAATTTGAGAATGGAAAAGGCGAAATGCTCATCAAGTTATTTTCCGCTTTTCCGGTGGTGGATGCGAAAGGAAGTGAAAAGATTGATCAAGCCGCCTTGCAAAGGTATTTGGCCGAAATTGTTTGGTTTCCCTCCGCTGCTGTGAGTCCTTACATAAAGTGGGAAGAAATTGACCACATGTCTGCCCGTGCCACTTTAGACTACATGGGCACCTCAGGCTCGGGTATTTTTCATTTTGATAAAGATGGAAACTTTGAAAAATTTGTGGCCATGCGCTATAAGGATGCCGCAGCCACCGAACCGAGTGAATGGGTGGTTCGATCAACCCAAACCCAAATAGTGAATGGCAGATCCACCCCCGGAGGAGCCGAAGTGGCTTGGGGATCGGGAGACGATGAGTGGATTTGGTTAAAACTGAAAATTGATCACATCGAATACAACGTGGAAAAATCCATTTAGGAAGGTAAAGGGACGGTAGGATGGGTTTCATGCGATGGGGCGAAGGTTACTAAGGTGGTTTCACACAAATTGAATTGCACGGTCGGGAATGTTTATCCCGCCGAGGGCAGGAGACGAAAAGCTATAAAGGAGTGGTGCTTGAATCTTTAATGACCATAATTCGGTCACGTTTTCTTTCCGCTTCTCGCGTAGAATTTTCGTATTCCCAAAATGATTAAAGGAGTGCCTACTGCCGTCGGCCCGAGCCAAATCAACAAGGCAGGCCCAATGTGAACATTCGTAGCCAGAAAGGCTGTAAATGCAGCAATCAGAGCTCCGCCCATGCGGCCGCCGTGTCTGCCCGCCGCTTTGTCAGGAGTTGTTTTAAGGACTAAATCAGTAATGGACAATATGGCCAATATGCCCCCGAGAACGAAAAGGATGATCGCACCGCCGGGTCGACTTATTCCTATGTAGGTCATGTAGCCCGCAGTTAGGATCCCGGCTGCGCCTATG
>DATFKV010000367.1:0-8467 GCA_035268465.1 Cryomorphaceae bacterium
GAGATCTTCGGAGAGCTGGTTCCTTTTAATAAGCTTTGGAGAACGGGAGCAAACAGCGCGTCTAAAATCACCTTCAGCAATGAAGTGGATTTCAACGGAACTCAAGTAGAAGCAGGAACTTATGCCATCTTCACAATTCCCATGGAAGACAAAATCATGGTTATGCTAAACTCACAATATGATCAGGGTGGAACCGGCCAGTACGACGAAAGTCTGAATGTTGTCACCACTGAGGTGCCATTCAAAGAGAGTTCGGAAAAAGTTGAGCGTATGCGTTTCTCTTTCGAGAATGTGCAGGACGATAAGGTAGACCTGGTGTTTTCTTGGAGTGATATGATGTTTTCCGTTCCCATCTCGGTGAATACTGCCGATCATGTTAAGGAATCCATGGATGGCAAAATGAAAGAGATCGATGGTCTGTATGGTTTCTATGAAGATGCTGCCAGTTACTACTTGACCAACGACAGAGACGTTAAGCAAGCTTTAGAGTTCGCTAAAATGTCTACCGAGATCAAAGAAGTTTTCTGGAACATGCACACATTGGCTAAAGCTTATAAGGCGAATGGCGACATGGATATGGCTAAACAAACGGCGATGAAGTCTCTGGAAATGTCTAAAAAAGCAGAGTACGAGCCTTACATCAAAATGAACGAGAAGTTGATTGCTGAAATGAAGTAAGCAACCAGATTCCATTACAAAATAAAGCCCCGACGAAATTTCGTCGGGGCTTTTTCATTTCTATTATTCTTCTTGCGGCAATCAGACTTGATTGACCGCTTTCCCGTGGCATTGTTTGTATTTCTTTCCGCTTCCGCAGGGACAAGGATCGTTGCGACCAATTTTCTTCTCGGCCCTTACCGGCTCAGGTTTCCGTGGGGGAGGAGGCGCAGCTTGTCTTTGCCCTCCTTGTCTTCCGTTCGATGGGGCTGTTTGCTCGGCTCCGGGTCTGCTCGTCTGTAATTTGCTGGAGTCGTCTCTGGTGGTGGTGGATCGATTCGTGGTCTGAACCTGATCCGCCCTTCCGGGCAATGCAGCCTTCGAGAGGAATGAAACGACTTCTTTACTCACTCTGCCGATCATCTTTTTGAAAAGTTCGAATGACTCGAATTTATAGATGAGAAGTGGATCTTTTTGCTCGAATCTGGCGTTTTGAACCGATTGACGCAAGTCATCCATCTCGCGCAAATGCTCTTTCCATTCGTTATCAATAATGGAAAGTGTCACGCTCTTCTCCAGTGAATTTCGCAGAATTTTACCCTCCGATTCCAAGCACTTTTCAATGTTTGCCACGATTTGCAGCGATCGCTTTCCATCGGAAAATGGTATGGCGATATTCTCAAAGTTATTCTCTTTTTCATGAACCTGCTTGATCACCGGCATTGCCGATGTGGTCACGGATTCCATGCGGCGCTTGTAGCGCTCTCTGGCTTGCTTGTAAATGGTCTCGGTGAGTTCCGTAGCCTTTGCTCCGATAAAGTCGTCCTCAGAGATGGGGGCTTCCATTCCAAAGTATTGTAGCAACTCCATTTTGAAGCCTTCGTAATCTTTGGCTTCTTGATTGTTTGCAACCACTTGCTCAGCCAGATCGCGGAACATGTTTTGAATGTCCAGCTCCAATCGATCTCCGAAAAGTGCATGCTTTCGTCTTTTATAGATCACCTCACGCTGTGAGTTCATCACGTCGTCGTATTCGAGGAGGCGCTTACGAATACCAAAGTTGTTCTCCTCCACTTTGCGTTGTGCTCTTTCGATCGACTTGGTGATCATCGAATGCTGAATCACTTCACCTTCTTCGAGTCCCAGTCTGTCCATCATTTTGGCGATTCGGTCTGAACCGAAAAGTCGCATCAAATCATCTTCCAATGAAATGTAGAATTGAGATGAACCCGGATCTCCCTGACGTCCTGAACGACCACGAAGCTGTCGGTCAACTCTACGAGAATCGTGTTTTTCCGTACCTACAATGGCTAGTCCGCCCGCTTGCTTTACACCGTCGCCGAGTTTGATGTCGGTACCACGACCGGCCATGTTGGTGGCGATGGTAACCGCTCCCGGTCGACCGGCTTCTGCTACCACTTCGGCTTCTCGGGCGTGAAGTTTTGCGTTAAGCACATTGTGTTCGATTCCGCGCATTTTTAACGATCGACTCAAGAATTCCGATACTTCTACCGAAGTCGTACCGACCAAAACAGGTCTGCCTGCTTTTGATAATTCGACAATTTCTTCTATTGAAGCATTGTATTTTTCTCTTTTTGTCTTGTAAACCTTGTCTTCCTTATCGGCACGCACGATCGGTCGGTTCGTCGGGATGATCATTACATCCAACTTATAGATGTCCCAAAGTTCGCCCGCTTCCGTTTCGGCAGTACCCGTCATCCCTGCGAGTTTATGGTACATTCGGAAGTAGTTCTGGAGGGTGATGGTTGCGTAAGTCTGAGTGGCATCCTCAATCTTTACGTTTTCTTTGGATTCGATCGCCTGATGAAGTCCGTCACTGTAGCGACGCCCTTCCATGATACGGCCCGTTTGCTCATCCACGATTTTCACCTTGTTGTCCATCACAACGTAGTCCACATCTTTTTCAAAGAGACTGTATGATTTGAGCAATTGGTTGATCGTATGAATGCGCTCTGCCTTTATGGAATAGTTTCGCATCAGCTCATCTTTCTGCTTCACTTTCTCTTCATCGCTTACCTGCGCATTGTCTATTTCCATAATGAGTGAGCCCATGTCGGGAAGTACGAAGAAGTCTTCGTCTTCAGTATTCGACGAAATCAAGTCTGTACCTTTCTCGGTCAGTTCGATGGCATTGCTCTTCTCGTCGATGGTGAAGTAAAGTTCTTCATCTGCCTTCGGCATCTCCTTTTCATTGTCTTGAAGGTAATAGCCCTCTATCTTAAGGAGCAGTTGTTTTATGCCGGGCTGACTCAGGTACTTGATCAATGCCTTATTCTTAGGTAGTCCTCTAAAGGCTCTGAAGAGGGCTAAGCTTCCCTCGTTGAGCTCTTCTTTCGAAGGTTTCTTCTCATCGGGGTTGCCTATTTTCTTTTTGGCTTCCGCCAATAGACCCGTAACTAATTTTTTCTGTGCGTTGTAGAGTTTCTCAACTTTCGGTTTCAGATCGTTGAAGAGATGTTCGTCGCCTTTAGGGGTAGGTCCCGAAATGATCAGGGGAGTTCGCGCATCGTCAATCAAGACCGAATCCACCTCATCGACTATTCCGTAGTGGTGTTTGCGTTGAACCAATCGGTCAGGCGAGCTGGCCATATTGTCGCGCAAGTAGTCAAAACCAAATTCATTGTTGGTTCCAAAGGTGATATCAGCTTTGTAAGCTTTGCGTCGCTCGTCGCTATTGGGCTGATGCTTGTCAATACAGTCTACTGACAGGCCATGAAATTGATAAATAGGACCCATCCACTCGGAGTCACGTCTGGCGAGGTAGTCGTTTACCGTTATCAAGTGAACTCCTTTTCCCGCAAGGGCATTGAGGTACACGGGAAGGGTAGCCACAAGGGTTTTTCCTTCACCCGTTTGCATCTCGGCCACTTTTCCTTCGTGCAACGCTATTCCGCCAATCAGCTGGACGTCGTAATGCACCATATCCCACTTGATCTCACTTCCGGCAGCTAGCCACGAGTTTTTCCAAATGGCCTTGTCTCCATCTATAAGAATGCTTCCTTTTGATGCGGCCAGATCGCGATCAAATTCGGTAGCCGTCACTTCGATTTGCTCGTTTTCTTTAAATCTTTTCGCGGTCTGCTTTACCACCGCAAATGCCTCCGGAAGAATGTTTAGAAGAACTTCTTCGATTTTTTCATCCGTCTTAGCGACGATATCATCGATCTGCTTGAACAGCTCTTCTTTCCTTTCGATCTCCATCTCGGGATCATCGTCCACTTGCTTTTGGAGTGCAGCTTTCTCTTTTTCGAGATCCTTGGTGGCTGCTTTTATTTTTGCCTTGAGTTCGTTGGTTTTTGCTCTTAACTCATCGTGAGTCAGTGAGTTGAATTGCTCAAAAAACTCCTTGGTTTTATCGACCAGGGGTGTGGCAGCTTTTATATCTTTTTCGGATTTATCTCCGAATAATTTCTTGAGTGTTTTTGTAACGGAACCTAGCATAGGTGTAATCTTAATTACGGGTTTTCATCGGGAGTGTAAAGGTACCCAATTCATTTATACGAATTTTCATTTTCGCAGGTAGTTGGCCGAGCACAAAGTATACCGAAGTTGAAGCTCGTGTCAAAATGGCGGAAAACAAAAACCCACGACAAGCCGTGGGTTTCAAAATGGTGATGATTTGATTTCTATCTAATACTCATCCTCGTTGAAGAAGAAGTCTTCCTTGGTGGGATAATCGGGCCAAATGTCTTCAATGGTTTCATATACCTCACCGATCTCCTCAATTTCTTGAAGATTCTCAACAACTTCCATGGGCGCACCGGTTCTCATGGCAAAGTCAATCAATTCGTCTTTCGTGGCGGGCCACGGTGCGTCTTCGAGGTAAGATGCTAATTCTAATGTCCAGTACATAATGAAGTCGTTTTGACGGTGTTTTCAATTTTTGCAAAAGTAGTTTATTTACTTTCACAATCAAGGCTTTTTTTGTGTTTCTAAAAAGCTGTTAATCAATATTTAATATTCAGCTACTCTTCCAAGGAATCTCTTCGGCTCCGAGATCCTTGGAAAGCTTTCTACTTAATACGAAGAAAAAGTCAGATAACCTATTCAAATAGACCGGAATTTCGGCAGGAACATCACTTTCATCCTTCAAATGAAGTACGATTCTTTCCGCTCTCCGGCATATGCAGCGGGCCACATGTGCCTGTGCTACTGAGGGATGACCACCCGGTAAGACGAAGTTTCTCATCACGGGAAGGTCCTCTTCCATTTCGTCGATCTTCGTTTCGAGATAAACGGTGTCTTCTCCCAAAAGTTTCGGGATTTTGAATTTGGGCTCTCCCGGTTCTGACGCCAATTGAGAGCCGATGATAAAGAGCTTGTTTTGAATCTCAATGAGTCCCTGAGCAACCCCTGGGGATAACTCCATCGATCTCAACATGCCTACTGCCGTGTTGAGCTCATCTACAGTTCCGTAAGCTTCTATTCTGAGATGGTATTTTGCCACTCTCGACCCGCCTAGAAGGGAGGTCTTTCCCTCATCGCCGGTTTTGGTGTAAATCTTCATGTAGAAAAATTGTATAAGGGCTTAACGAGAAATAAGCCCGGTTGTTCTGTGAAAATTTTTTGAATGAATGACTATACGAGTGCCACTTTTGTATCGCTTTCGACTACACCGTCTCGGAGGCGCACTATTCGTTTGGCATGTTCGGCAATATCTTCTTCGTGAGTTACCAAAATGATGGTGTTCCCGGCTTGATGTATATCGTCTATTAAGGCCATGATTTCATAAGAAGTCTTCGTGTCGAGATTTCCTGTTGGCTCATCGGCCAATATTATCGAAGGGTTGTTTACCAATGCCCTTGCTACTGCTACTCTTTGGCGCTGTCCACCCGAAAGTTCATTTGGTTTGTGGTCCATCCGATCCCCCAACCCCACTTGATGCAGTACCTCTTCAGCCCGTTCCGTGCGCTTGGCCTTATTCACCCCTTTGTAGATCAAGGGTAAGGCTACATTTTCCAAGGCAGAATAGCGGGGTAGAAGGTTAAAGGTTTGAAACACAAAGCCAATTTCACGGTTTCTGATGTCTGCCAATTCGTCATCATTCATATGGCTGACGTCATTCTGATTCAGCAAATACTTACCTCGACTTGGTGTGTCCAGGCAACCAAGAATGTTCATCAAAGTAGATTTTCCGCTACCCGATGGGCCCATCAAGGCCACAAATTCATTTTTGTCTATTTCCAGATCGACTGTGCGCAGGGCATGCACTTCTTGCGATCCTACTTGATAGATTTTCGCTAAATCCTCTACTTGTATTATGGGAGTGCTCATATTCTTATCGTAAAATGTTCTACTTCTGCCTGACCTTTTCGGAAAAAAACCAAACCGAGATCAAATAAATCAATGGTTATGGTCACCAATTTGTTCTGCTTGATTACGTTCCAAGCTTCTTCCATTTCCGGAGACCAGTGGATATCACCAAAAGCCAAAACCGAGTTTTCAGTGCTTTTTTCCGCTATTTTATCAAAGTAGTTCAAGGTAGGTTCTTTCCGATGGTTTCCGTCAATGTAGGCGAAATCCACGGAAGCCATCTTGGCCAAGGTCAAATCTAAGTTATCCTCGAATCTTCCTTCAATTATTTCGGCCTCAAGGCCAATCTTTTGCAAATTTTTAACGGCTATGTTTGCCAGTGAAGGATCACCTTCCAAACTGACCACTTTGGTTTGTGGACCGGCTGCCGCCAAGTAGGCTGTCGTTAGCCCGAGGTTGGTCCCCAACTCAACTGCATTGTCCAGTTCCAAATAGGAAATAAGGCGCTGCATCATTTGAGCCATGGCAATAGGAGAGGAGCTGGTTTTAGCGATCTCGGAAACGGTTCGTTTGGTTCCCTTGGTTTTCCTTGATCCGGCTCCAAAATCCTTTAAATCAATCACTATATGATCACGAAGCATTCGTTTCCGAATTTCCTCGATCTCATCCGCTTTATTGGCCGATTTTTTGTGAAGCACCTCCTCGCTGAGGTCGTACACAAAAGGAGAATGGACACTGTGGTGCTTCTTCGCTTTTAGTCGGTAGTTCAGATATGCTTTTGCCATATGCATGGTACGAAAGTAAGTTGTTTTACTGTGTTGAGACGGCGAATTCCGCTACGCGGAGATAGAATGGGATAATCGGGAAGAATTTACTTTCAATGGAAAAGGCTGTTCTCAAAAACCGTCTTTTCTATGAGTGCCGAAGACGGGACTCCCTTCGACTCCGCTCAGGACAGGCCCTTCGACTCGATTCGACTTCGCTCATCGCGAGACGCTCAGGACAGGCTTCTCGTCCCTTGTTTTATTTAAATTGGGAATGCTGCTAAAAATCTAAGCCATAATGAGACTCATAAGTGCCGAAGAAGGGACTCGAACCCCCACGCCCTTGCGAGCACATGTCCCTGAAACATGCGTGTCTACCAATTTCACCACTTCGGCAAGTGGGCGGCAAAGATAGACTTTTCTGTGGTTAAGAGGCCCACCTCTTTTTGATCAAGTCTTATTTTGAAACAATGCACAAAATGAGCCCTACCTTCTGATGAATTCAAGAAACTGAAGAAACCTACCTCCGTTGCAAATTCATAACAAGACCTAACACTTAGCTTCATCAAAACAGTTTGTTTAACCAATTGATGTACAGCAGATCAGGAGAATTATTAATTTTGATATAATTCTAACTTAAACCTAGAAAAATATGATGAAGACAATTCTATGCGCTCTGGCCGTAATGGCACTAATAGGAGTGAAAGGTCAGTCCCTGACCATCGATCGAGCTACCACATTCGGTGGTACGAATAGTGATATTGCCACATCCATCTCCAGAACCAACGATGGCGGATTTATTGTTGCAGGCTATACGCAGTCAAATAATTTGGACGTAACCGGCGCCATATCCGGTGAGGATGCTTGGATTTTGAAATTGAGCTCAAATGGATTTTTGCAATGGAAAAAAATTGTCGGCGGTAGCGGTGATGATCGTGCTTACGACATCGTTCAAACACAAAACGGCGACTTTGTTTTTGCAGGTACTACCAATTCTGAAACCGGTGACGTTACCAATCCACTCGGTGGCTTTGACGCATGGATGGTGAGGCTCAACCCCAACGGTGTTGTCGTTTGGTCGAGAAATCTCGGCGGCAGTGACGACGATGCATTCTACGATGTTTTTGAAGCCCCGAATGGTGCCTTGGCTGCCGTGGGGGAGTCAAAATCCGATATCGCAGGTACACTGAATCGCGGCGGATATGATTATTACTTGTCGGCTTTGAATTCCAACGGGTCAACCTTATTGCAGCGACAATATGGTGGTAGCGCCGACGATCAAGCACGTGCTGCTTCATTTTCAGGTGGAAGTGTCTACATAATGGGAACGACTGCTTCTGACGATGGCAATGTGTCCGACAATAAAGGAGGAACCGATCTATGGTTGGTCAAAACCAATGCCACCGGAAATTTACAATTTGAACAATCTTTTGGCGGAAGCAATAATGATGTAGGAAGCAGCCTTGTCATCAGCAGTAATAATTTGTTGATGGCAGGTACAACGGAATCTGACGATCAAGACCTGAACTCCAACAATGGTGGAAAAGATTTTTTCTTGGTCAAGTTCAATACCTCAAACGGGCAGACTTCATGGGCTCGCAGCTATGGCAGCGACGGCGATGAAGAAGCTTACAGCCTGATCGCCTCAAGCGATGGTGGGGCGGCTTTAATAGGGTACAGCGATGGAAATGACCAAGATGTACCCGCCAATTATGGTGGACGCGATCAGTGGCTCTTGAATGTGAATGGTTCGGGCAATGTGACGGCAAGCC
>DATFKV010000368.1:0-2431 GCA_035268465.1 Cryomorphaceae bacterium
AAATGGCCACCGTGCAATATGGACAGGCCCTGAATAAAGCCCCCTCAGGCAACCGCGGGACATATTACGAAAGACTGGGACTTATGCACCAAGAAAGTGGAGATCACAAAGAAGCAATCGAGTCTTTTCGGATGGCAAAAAAATTCTCGGCGAGGAACATCATCAATTTTCATTTGGCCAAAAGCTATGATGTCTATTACGAAGATCAAAAAATAGCTTTGGACATGTTCGAGACATTTATTACGCAGGAAGATACTATTGAAAGCCCTGAAAAAGCTTACGCCGCAGCTAGGGTAAGTCAATTGAAGAAGGAACGGCACTTTGAAGGCAACTAGATGAACTATCTCACTGATAGCTTGTTTATTTTGTATGAAGAACGAAACAATAGCCATTGCAGGAGTTTCATTGGTTCTCCTACTTTACACGATTTTTGCCAGTACAGGCATCCTCTTAAATTGGGTAGCGCTCATCTTTTCCCTTTCACCCGTTTTAATCATCTGGATGGTCTGGGTGGTTTTGAAGTATGGTGAATACAACGGGGAAGAATTGGAAGATGGTCAAGAATTCGGTTATGTAGACAGACCCGAATTGGGCAAACAAGAAATTTAAACCCGTTGAAACAACGGAATTATTCGTACTGCTGTTTTACTTTCGGCCAACATGAAAAATGAAACTAAATTCGACATCATCATTGTTGGTGCAGGTATAGCAGGACTAGTAGCTGCGGCTAAATGCGAACAAGCCGGGTTTTCAACCCTGCTCATTGAGTCCCAAGATCAAGTCGGAGGAAGGGTCCGAACGGATAAAATTGACGGCTTCTCGCTTGAACGAGGGTTTCAAGTGCTGATAGACACGTACGAAAAAGCAGGGGAGCTCTTGGACTTTGAAAAATTGAATCTAAAGCAGTTCGAACCGGGTGCAAAGATCTATGATGAAAAGGGAAGTTTTTCGATAGCAGATCCCACCAGAAAAATATCCGCACTTCCATCAACGGTCTTCTCAAGAGTAGGCTCCCTCAAAGACAAAATCAAAATGCTAACGCTATCAAAAAGGTTGGAAGCAAAATCTTTGAATGAGGTTTTTGAAGGAAAAAGAGAGACCACTATAGAATATTTAAAAGGCTATGGCTTCTCGGCTATGATCATCGAGAATTTCTTCCGACCCTTTTTTGGCGGAATTTTTCTTGAGCGGGAATTAAGTACGGATGCTGCCATGTTTCGATTCGTTTTCAGAAACTTCTCCAAAGGAAATGCCTGTATTCCTTCCCGCGGGATGGGTGATATCCCTAAGCAACTGGAGCAGAAATTAAAATCTACCAAACTTCTCCTGGAGACGAAAGTTCGTAAGGTGAATCAAAATGCTTCGATTGAATTGGAGGATGGGCAAACTCTTTTTGCCCGTAAAATAATTCTGGCATGCAATCCACATCACCTCATACCTCAACTCGAGCATTCAATGGTATGGAAACAAACCACAACTATGTACTTCAGTGGGGAAAAAAGTCTACCATCGATGCGGTGCACTATCGGACTCGATGCACGTCGGAATAGTTCGATAAATAACTTTGCCCGTCACGATGAAGTAATTCCCGAATCAGCTCCGGGTAATCGTTCTCTTTGGTCGGTAACCACGCGGGGTCCTTATAAACCTGAAAAAGTAAAACAAGACTTAGCCGATCTTTTGCAAGTGCAATCGGGCGATTTACACTTGATAAAAGAGTACCATATCCAAGAGGCCTTGCCTCAAGTGGAATCACCGGCACTTACTTTGCCTCCTGAACAGAGTAAAGTGACCGAACACATCCATTTGGCCGGCGATTATCTGACCAATGCCTCCATAGATGGGGCAATGCGTTCAGGCCAAAACGCAGCGGTGGCCGTTACGGAAACTTTAGATTTAGTTCATTAGAAACTAAAATTAAATTAATACAAACTAATCTAAAGAAAATGAAAACTTTCCTCTCCTTGGTTTTTCTTACAGCATTTATAACCTGTCAAGCTCAGCTCGAAATCAGACCATTTATCGGAGCCAACTTGAGCAACGTAAGCGAAGCTCCTGACGGAACCAGTACCAAGGCAAAATTAGGCGGTCAGATTGGCGCCAGCCTGATGATTGGTAACAGGTTTCACGTGAATCCCGGGATTGCTTACTTCAGGCGGTCTACGGAATTTAGTACAACAGAAAACATCAATACCGACCAGACAATGGAAGGTGTAATCATACCTCTATTAGTAGGTTATCGGTTTATAGACGCCACTGAAGAGCCTTTCTTCAACTTTCGGGTGTATGCCGGTCCTTCACTCATGTTCCTCACTACCACAGAATACGATGACGATATTCTCAATGAAGAAGTAGATTGGAACAGTAGCTCTTGGGGCGCCCAAGTTGGAGCAGGGATTGATCTTTCCATCTTCTTTCTCGATGTTACTTA
>DATFKV010000369.1:0-3584 GCA_035268465.1 Cryomorphaceae bacterium
CGCGCATGCTCTTTCCACCGGGCTCTATTTCGTGAGAACCGAGCTTGGTCTTGGTCTGGGATTCAAAAACGGGCTCGATAACTTTTACGGCTACTGCGGCTAAAACGCTGGAGCGAATGTCGGTGGGCTCATAATTCTTGCCGTAGAAATCCTTTACCACTCTAGCAAAGGCCTCTCGAAAAGCGCTTTGGTGTGTTCCCCCCTGGGTGGTGTGCTGCCCGTTCACAAAACTGTAATACTCTTCGCCGTAAGCGCTGGAGTGCGTAAAAGCGACTTCAATGTCATCACCTTTCAGATGCACAATCGGATACAAGGGCTCATCAGAGGATTTCTCTTCCAAGAGATCTTTCAATCCGTTTTTGGAGTGGAAGCGTGTACCGTTGAACCAAATGCTCAGCCCGGTATTGAGGTAGCAGTAGTTCCAAAGAAGCCTTTCTATGTATTCGGACTTAAATTTGTAGTTTTTAAAAACTTCGGCATCAGGACTAAAATAGACCCTCGTTCCATTCCGTTCCTCGGGAGCTTTGAGGCTTTCTTCAGAAATCAGTTCTCCTCTTTCGAATACCGCCTTCTTCCCTTCTCCTTCGCGGTATGATTCGATTTCAAAATAGTCGGAAAGGGCGTTGACCGCTTTCGTACCCACACCGTTTAGCCCGACTGACTTTTTAAATGCCTTGCTGTCGTACTTCGCTCCGGTGTTGATCTTGCTGACTACATCGACCACCTTACCCAAGGGTATTCCCCTTCCGTAATCGCGCACCAAGACATAACCGTCCTTGACCGTGATATCAATCTTCTTCCCATTCCCCATCACAAACTCATCGATGGAGTTATCGAGAACCTCTTTAATCAGGATATAGATACCATCGTCGTATGCGCTTCCGTTTCCGAGCTTACCGATGTACATCCCCGGACGTAAACGAATGTGTTCTTTCCAATCCAGCGATCGAATGTCATCTTCAGTATAATCAGTGGTTTCTGCCATGCAATTGAATCAATGGATTAACGTAAAAAGAAGGGGCTTTTTCGACCTTCTAAAATACCGTGTTTCAACGACACTCGGAGCGTGTTTTATTAACAATCGAGGTTACTTTTCCACGAAAGAGGGCAAAACAGTCGAAATCCGATGGTTGTATAGCGAATAATGCTGTCGAGTGGCGGGAAAGATTGGAGTCGTTAGGTTCGGAGTGGCGCTGAGGGCGCCGAGAATCTTTGACGTAGAAAGCTCAAAATCATGAGGTCGAAGAGAATCGCTGAAGCGATTGAATGAGAAGTAAAACTCAACCATCTCTAGAGCTCATCAGCGTGCTTGCGCGCCTCTGCGAACTCGCCAAATAAGCTTTGGCTTTCCATTTTCTCTGTGAACTCGGCGTTAATAACAGGCCTCAAACTAAAGCTCTATCGTTCGAATATAAACTTAAACATTAAATCGGAAGTGCATGATGTCCCCATCTTCCACTACGTACTCCTTTCCTTCAACGCCTAATTTCCCTGCATCTTTCACCGCTGGTTCCGAGCCGAGAGAGATATAGTCGTTGTACTTTATCACTTCAGCACGGATGAATCCTTTCTCGAAGTCGGAGTGAATCACCCCGGCAGCCTGAGGCGCCGTAAACCCGGTTTTAATGGTCCAAGCGCGAACCTCTTTTACTCCTGCCGTGAAGTAAGTTTTTAAATTGAGCAATTCATATGCTGCTTTGATTAATTTGCTCACCCCCGGTTCGTCCAATCCGAGATCAGCTAAGAATTCCTGACGCTCCTCGTAGGTTTCCAGTTCAGCAATATCGGCTTCAATGGCAGCTCCGATGACCAGTATTTCGGCATTCTCGTCTTTGACGGCTTCACGAACCTGATTCACATAGTCGTTTCCCTCCGCTACCGATCCCTCATCCACATTGCAAACATACAGTATGGGCTTATTGGTGAGTAGTTGCAGTTCCTTGGAAAACGGAAGGTCCGTGTCATCAACCTGAACGGTTCTGGCAGATTTTCCCGACTCCAGCGCTTGAATGTATCGCTCCAAAAGAGCGACCTGTTTCTGGGCGGCCTTATCGCCTGCCTTGGCAGCTCTCGCTCCCGCTTCCGCTCTTTTTTGAACAGTTTCCAAATCCTTTAGCTGCAGCTCAATGTCGATGATCTCTTTGTCTCTGACGGGATTTACTGATCCATCCACATGCGTTACGTTATCATCGTCGAAGCAGCGTAAAACATGAATGATGGCGTCGGTTTCCCGAATATTTCCCAAAAACTTATTTCCAAGTCCTTCCCCCTTGCTGGCCCCTTTTACAAGACCTGCAATGTCGACGATTTCGATGGTGGTGGGAACGATCTTCTCCGGATTCACCAATTCGCTGAGCTTCGTCAATCGCTCGTCGGGAACGGTAATGGTACCCACATTTGGCTCAATGGTACAGAAGGGAAAGTTTGCCGATTGTGCTTTCGCATTTGACAAACAATTAAAAAGAGTTGATTTACCAACGTTGGGCAACCCAACGATTCCGCACTTAAGAGCCATAGAATGAAAATTTGGCGCAAAAATACAGGTTTTTAAAGACTCTGAAGAAAATTATTTACATCGTCGAAATGACATAGAGCGCTCCAATTATAGCCACCGCGCCAATCACTATGCCGGCAATGGCCAAACCTTGTCCTTTCATCCCCGGATTCTTGTTGATTTTACCAATAGCAATGGCGCCCAAAATAATGGCTACCAAACCTAAAGGAATTCCTGCCACAAAAATCCCTATCACCGCAAATATGAAACTTAAGACTGCCGTTGCCGGCATTGGTTGTTCAACATTATCTTCGGGAACCTTCGAAAATATTTCGCTTACCAAAAACGGCAGAGTAATATTCTTGACCCAGTTTGTTTTATGGACTTTGAGCTGATGAACTTCTGCCTTTTCGCTGCTTGGTAAAGAAGAAGCAGTTACTAAAGTTCGCTCCTTCGGCTCAGTCGAAAATGGTTTGATCCCTTTTCGGGGAATCGGAGTGATTTCTTTCTGTGGTTGCAATTCATCAAAAGCCGAAACCGTAACTGATTTCACCTCATTGTTGGGAATTGCCTTTCGGAAATTAACATGGAATCCTTTCGTATACTTCCTCTTTTGGAAGACTTTCGAATCAGAAAGGCTGTTGGATGTTTTACATGATGCGAACACTGCGCAGAGCAGAAAACTAAGTACTACTGTTTTAACCAGGAATTTCATCGTCTCAAGATTTGCAGCCAAAAATATATTTCGGTGACGAATTTTACAAGACCCTTAGTCAATTATTTAACTCACATTGCTCTTTTTATATGATCTGCCAATAGAAATGCACAATCCGTCTTGATAATTCAAGTGTTGATTTCTGCTCTAGATTTGGTCTTTATTCTAATTTTGCAGCCAAAGAGCATCTGTAATTTCTTCCCATGAGCAATATTGAAAATCTTAAGTCCCTTGCCAGTCAGGTAAGGAGAGACATCGTACGTATGGTACACGCCGTAAATTCAGGACATCCGGGCGGAAGCCTCGGTTGCACGGATTATTTCGTCGCTCTCTACGGCGAAATCATGAAATACGACCCCAAAAACTTTACGATGG
>DATFKV010000370.1:0-2090 GCA_035268465.1 Cryomorphaceae bacterium
ATCGATGAAGGTCAAGATTTTTCATTCAATATTTTTGAACTGGATGCCGCTTCAAACAATAGCGTTGAAGATATCCGCAGTTTGATAGACCAAGTGCGCATTCCGCCACAAATCGGAAAATACAAGGTCTACATTATTGATGAAGTTCACATGCTTTCAAAGGCCGCCTTCAATGCATTCCTTAAGACGCTGGAAGAACCACCTGCCTACGCCATCTTCATTCTGGCCACGACCGAAAAGCACAAAGTTCTTCCTACCATTATATCCAGGTGTCAGGTATTTGATTTCAATCGAATTCAAATAAGCTCGATGGTAGCACACTTGGGAAAAATAGCTGAGAAAGAGCACATTTTTATAGAAGAGGAAGCACTCCACGTCATTTCTGAAAAAGCAGATGGTGCATTGCGTGATGCCCTATCGATCTTTGACCAGATGGTCAGCTTTTCAGGCACAAACGTCACCTATCAAGACGTCATTGACAACCTGAACATCCTCGATTACGACTACTATTTCGCTCTGTGTACTTGCTTTCAAAACAGCGACACGGAAACGGCCCTCATCACCTTCAACCAGATTCTCAATAAAGGTTTTGACGGTCACAATTTCATCAATGGCTTGGCCAATCACATTCGAAACCTATTGATGTGCATCTCACCAAAAACGGTGGCCATCTTGGAGGTAGGTGAAACAGTGAGACAGCGGTACATTGAGGAAGCCCCGAAATTTGATACGGGAAATTTGGTAACGGCGTTGGAGCTCTTGGGCAAAGCCGATTTGGATTACAAAATCAGTAGAAACCAAAGACTGTTGGTAGAGGTCTTGCTTTTGAGACTTTGTGCACTTTTCAGCGGAAGCACAGAAAAAAAAAACTTCAATGAAGAGCTTGAATTAGCTCCTGCGAAACCAAACAGCAAACTGGACGACACTCTCGACTCCACCGTTCCTGAAATCAAAGAGAGAGCCATGCCTAAATCCGCTCCCGAAACGGTCATGGCAACAAAAGAAGTGGCTCAGGTAGATGCATCCATTCCGGAGAAGGTGGAAGAACCTAAACAAGAAAGTAAGCCTGAACCGTTAGCTCCCGACCTGACGGAGCAGAAAGGAACCGAGCCTACTGAAACTACTCTTGAAAATGTAGACGAAGCTACCGAAGACAGTGCCGTAGAGAAAACAAATCCGCCTCAATCGACGAAATCGGGATTCAGTTCCAAACTAAGCAAAGGAAAGTCGATGGGCCTTCCTTCCATTTCTGCCATGAAGGCGAAATTGGAAACCAAAGATGTGAAAAGCAACAGTGATACCACTGACGAGGCTGCTCAATACGAAGGAAAACCTGCAGATGAATTTAATCTGAATGAACTTTGGGATGCTTGGAAGGAATACTCGGCAAAAATAAAAGCCGAAGACAAGCAGAGCTACTATGTGACCTTGACCAAACACGATCCCGTGATGGTTGAGAAAAATAAAATTGAATTTTTGGTGGACAATCACGTACAGGTGAGCGACATCAACGAAGACAAGGGAAATATTCTGGAATTCTTGCGCGAAAAATTGAACAATTGGAGAATTCAGTTGAACGTTGTTATAGACGAAACCGAGTCAAAAGATGGCGACAGCCTTTATGATCCATCAGCCAAATTTGCCGCAATGGTGGAAAAAAACCCATTGCTGGCCGAACTCAAAAATCGTTTCGATCTCGATGTTGATCACGATGTTTGACCTTCAGAAGACTTAGAGTAAAAAATCGAAACTCTACTTTTTTTTGAGGCGTCTCGCCAAACCAAGATACACTTGATTTTTTAGAACTGAAATTGTTACTTGGACTCGTCAATCGCAAATATTAGTTAGGAACGCCCCTTGGTAAATTCACTATCTTCACGACTCGAAAAAATCTAATGACTTATTCAATATGAAACTGACCAAAATTTTCACTTTATTCTTAGCGATTTACTCACTGACCATTCAGGGTCAAGTAGTCGAAAAAACGGAAGAGAAAGCCAAGCAAAAATCGGAGCAGCGGGTTGATCAAAAAATTGATCAGAACATTGACAAAGGTTTAGACGCAATAGAGGGCTTATTTTCAAAGAAGA
>DATFKV010000371.1:0-4251 GCA_035268465.1 Cryomorphaceae bacterium
AGAATCTCCTTTAAACCGTTTCAAAATAGATTCCTCATCATATTCATCCTGATCTTCAATTGCTTGAAAAAGGAGGTGATAGTTGTTTTTTGAATTTCCCGAATGACGCTCTGCGTAAAGCTTGAAATAGCGCTTTTCGGCAGGAGTCATGGAATGGATTAGTTCGTGTACTTGATTGGAGGCTTTATTTGACATGTCAATTCACTCGGTGATTGAGATCAAAATAAAAAAGGTTCACCAATAAAGTGAACCCAAATCAATGAACGGTAGATATTAGTTTATTTAGGACCATTTGCTCCTGAAGGGCCTGACTCATCATCGCCATCATCATTGATGAAAACAGGAGTAGGATTTTCATCTTCGGAGGGAAGAGTATTTTCTCTCGAATCATCAAATTCGCGAAACGGCTCGTCAGTGATGGAAGAAGGAACTATGTTCTGAGGCGAATCATCCTCAGGTTTGGTGCAACTGAACACCAAAGTGAGGCAGAAAAAGAGAGATATGTATCTGATTGTTCGCATTTCTGATCAACTAAAGTAATTCATCAGCTTCAATTTTCCAAGTTTGACTCCCATTAAGTTCAGGAACGGTCGATTTTTTGGGTATTCGGATGATTACCCGGGTTCCTTTTGTATTGCCTGCTTGGGTTTTTAATTCAAAGGGTCCGTCAACTTCATACTTCAGGCCGGTCATATTTTGGTAGAGCCTTACTCGATTTAAAGTAATATCCATGCCTTGAGAGACATGTGCTTCAAGACCATTGGTTTTATTCTTCAGACTTGTCTCAATTCCCACGCCATTGTCGTCTATAATGATCTCGTAGTTGCCTTCGCCGAGGACAATTCGGATGTATATCTTTCCCACAGCTTCATTTGGTAAAATGCCATGCCAAATGCTGTTTTCCAGAAATGGCTGAAGCATCATTGCGGGAAGCGTCAATGCATCCACATCAATATTCGGATCAATTTCTATCTCGTAATCAAACTTTTCTTGAAACCTCATTTGCTCAAGAGATAAATAAAGTTTCAGACGTTCCAGTTCTTCTCCCAAACTGGTGTCCATTTGTTGACTACTATCCAGATTTTTTCGAATGAGCTTTGCAAAACTGGTCAGATATCGATTTGCCGATTTTCTATCCTGCATATTGATGTAGTACTGAATCGAGTTCAGGGCATTGAAGATAAAATGTCTGTTCATGCTGGAGTTTAGCGACTGTGATTCCAATTGCATCAGCTTTGTTTGCAATTCCAACTGAAGTCTTTCTCGTTTTTCGCGCTCTTTATTGAGTCGTGATGAGTAGATAACATATACTGTTCCGGCCAGACTTATGGCTACGAGCAGGAAAAACCAAGGAGTTAGATAGAAAGGTGGTTTTACGGAGAAAGGAAATGTAGCCTCCGCAACGAGTTGTGGGTTATCAACTTGGAAAGACTGAACCCTAAAGGTAAAATCCCCATGTGGCAAATAGGCGTATGTGGCTGATCTGCTCTTCGTAGGGCCGAGCCAATTATTATCAACCCCATCCACCTTGTACCGATAACGAATCTTTTCGGGGTTGGTAAAATAAATGCCGTTGTAGTTGAAAGTCAAATAATTTTGACTGTATTTGAGTTCAGGATCAATGGGCAATCCAAGTTCCACGGAGAAGCTATCCGCAATATTTCGCCAGTCCACGTCTTCCAAGAACAGTTGAATATTGGAAATTTCCACCGAAGGAGCAGTAGCCTGTTGTGGCTCCTGGCCCATGTCGAACCGAACTACACCTTGAGTCGTTCCAAACCAGATTGATTCATCTTTCGAAAAAACGGCATTTTGATTGGTCTCAGACCCTGATAGTCCTTCAAAGCGGGTATAATGCTTTGTTTCGATCACGGAGTTTTCATGGTATTTATCGAGGTCAATAGAATACATTCCATTGTTGGTCCCGATAAGCATTCTCCTCAGGCCTAAAGCTGTCAGAAAGTTTATATTTTTTGCGCCAAAGCCATTCGCGAATTTCGCCTCTCTCAAACTATCATCCTCGGCGGAAAGCGCAAAGAGGCCATCTGAAGTGCCTACCCATAAGGTACCATAATCATCTTCACTCAGGCAGTAGACTGATGCCTCACTGGGAACATTGCCCGGTACGACGGTGGCGTTTTCTTCATCTAACTTTACTAAGCCAATCTCGGTGCCACACACTATTTCACCATTGTATTGAGTGATCGCCCTGACGCCGCCGAAATTTTTCTTCTCCGCCTGAGATAAAACAGTCTTTACTTTAAAGTCTGAATCTAGAAACACAAGACCATTTTCTGTGCCTAGCAGGATTTCTTCAGCGCTTTTTAAGTATATAGAAGTGATGCGATTTCCAGGCAGCCCGCTTTCTTCATTGATGGTTTTAGTTATTCCATTTTTTTCTACGAATAAGCCGGAGGACGTTCCGGCCAACAGCCCGTTAGCCCCATTGCTCAAACACCAAACCGTAAAAGAAGGCAGACGCGAATTGAAAGGGTAACTGATGGCCGTATCGTTCTTGAGTATGGAAATACCGGCATCGTAAGTTCCCAAGAGCAGAGAGTCATTACTACCTTGCGCTATGCTCATGACTAAGTCGGAATTGAGACCATTTTGAACGGAAAAAGATCGAAAAACTTCACCTGTTCTGCGAAGCAGTCCTTGACCATCCGTACCGATCCATAAATTCCCCTCTCGATCTTGGCCTAAGGATTTTATATTGGCATAAGAAAGACCATTGGTTTCATCATACGTGTCAAACCCTTCATCTTCAAACTTTGCCAAACCGACTTTGGAAGCAAACCAATATTGACCGGAGGGCAATTCTTCAAAAGACCTGATAAAGTTAGTACTCAGCCCGTTTTTCGTAGTAAAGTTCCGAATGGACTCACCCTCAACGAAAAATATTCCGTTTCCGAAGGTCGTGACAACCATTTTACCATCGGCAGCCATTTCTATCTGGCTAACGCTGAGTTTAGAAAGGGTCGAATCCGATGAGGTAAGAGAAGTTTCCGAAGGATTGAGCAAAACAATTCCCGAGCGAGTTCCGATCCACAATCTATCGGTTTGATCGAATGCCAAGCTTCTCACATAATTATCGGGCAAACCATCTGCGGTAGAAATGGAGGTGAAATCTTTTCCATCCCACTTGATCACTCCGCTACCGGCAGTAGCCATGTAGAGATCACCATTTTTGCTTTCGGCAAAATCAAGCACTCTGGCGGTCTCTAATTCTTGAGGAAACAAAATGCCGGAAATTTTTTGACCTTCTACATAACACAATGCGCCGGTAGAACCAACGTAAAGTTTGGATCCTCGATAAAAACAGTTTATCTGATTGTTGTTCAGCCCATCTTTTTTGCTGAAATTTTTAAACTCTACGCCGTCAAATCGACTCAATCCGGCCATTGTCCCAATCCATAAATAGCCCGAGGAGTCTTGAGTAATCGCTCTTACTTGCGATTGGGGTAGGCCATCTTCCAGACCATAACTGATGTACGCCGATTTTTGTGCGATGACGGTTGCGGCGCAAAAGGAAAACAGGTAAAGGAGAAAACGCTGTTTGATCATTCTTCAGGCGAACCTACTATTTCTTCCAAGAATGATTGAAGTTTTCTGCGCGAAATCGGCACATATTTCTCGTTGCTCATCACGGCAGAATTTCCATCTATTCTACTGAAGCGGATCAAGTGGTGTTTCACATTTATAATATGCGATTTGTGCGTTCGGAAGAAAATGGTTTCATCTAATTTCTCTTCGTAAACTTTGATGTTTTTGCTACTGACGATGCGCTTACCATTGGCTAAATAGATGAGGGTATAACTTTCGCTAGCCTCCAGATGAACGATGTCTTTAACAGCGATCAATTCAAAACCTTCTCTCATGGGGATGGCAATTTTTTCGTCGTCTGATTTTTTAGAAATCTCCTTGAGAACTTTTTTGACCAAGTCGTCCGGGTTGGGCATCTCACTAACTCTTTTTGAGGCTTTTGAGACGGCAACTTGCAATTCATCGATATTTATTGGCTTCTCCAAATAATCAAGTGCCTCGGCTTTTATAGCTTGAAGTGCATACTCATTGTGAGCCGTTGTAAATACAATTGATTTGGGCTTGCTTGAAATACTTTCTAATAGATCAAAGCCATTTTCTTTCGGCATCATGATGTCCAAGAACAGAATGTCAGGTTTGTAATCAGAAAGTCTTTCCCGCGCTTCATTAGCATCGGAAGCAAGTTCAATTTCAATCACCTCAGGA
>DATFKV010000372.1:0-2953 GCA_035268465.1 Cryomorphaceae bacterium
TCAACCATCCCGAAAGTCGTGATATTCAATTTTTTCGCTTCGGCAAGAGCGATGTGCTCTTTGTGGATATCAACGATAAAGATGGCTGCCGGCAGACGAGTCAATTCGGCAATACCACCTAATGTTTTTTCCAGTTTGTCTCTCTGACGTTGAATCTGAAGACGCTCTCTTTTTGACAAAGTGTCGAAAGTTCCGTCTACTTGCATCTTGTCAATGCTTGACATTTTGCGGATCGCCTTACGAACCGTAGCGAAGTTTGTCAACATTCCACCTGACCATCTTTCAGTGATGTAAGGCATACCGGTTGGCTTGATTTTTTCGTCCAAGATGGCTTTCGCTTGTTTCTTGGTAGCAACGAAAAGAATTTTCTTCCCGGACTTGGCTACTTGTCGGATAGCCTTACAGGCTTCGTCAAGCTTCGCCGAAGTCTTGTTCAAGTCAATAATGTGGATTCCTTTCTTCTCGTCGAAGATGTAAGGAGCCATGTTTGGATTCCACTTGCGGGTCAAGTGACCGAAGTGAACGCCCGCGTCGAGCATTTCTTTAAACTGTGTTTGGTCTTTGTCAGACATACTTAATTTGGTTTACATTCTGTTAAAAAAACAATTGACGGGTAGCTCTAAAAGAAAGAGATCCCGTCAATTTAGATACTAAACAAGCAGCGTAAGTATTAACGCTTGCTAAATTGAAATTTCTTACGAGCCTTAGGCTGTCCGTATTTCTTACGCTCTACCATTCTCGGGTCACGAGTAAGAAGTCCTTCTGCCTTCAGGGGTGGCTTCATCTCTTCATCGATCTCAACGAGAGCTCTGGAAATGGCCAAGCGAACAGCTTCGATCTGACCGGTAATTCCACCACCCTTCACGACTACTTTTACGTCGTACTTGCCTTCAGTTTCAGTCAGCATAAATGGCTGGTGAATTCTGTACTGAAGTGGCATTGTAGGAAAATATTCCTTGAAGTCGCGGCCATTAACAGTCACGTTACCGGTTCCGTTGCTCATGTAAATACGTGCAACGGAAGTTTTGCGGCGGCCCAGCGTATTGGTTACTTCCATTATTTTATCGTGTTGAGATCAATTTTCTTTGGTTTTTGTGCTTCGTGCTCATGCTCTGCACCTTCTACTGCATAGAGGTTGGTGTAAAGCTGACTTCCCAATTTGTTTTTAGGAAGCATTCCTTTCACAGCCTTCTCCACAAGAGCGATTGGCTTGCGAGCAAGAAGCTCAGTAGCCGTCAATGAGCGACGTCCACCGGGATATCCCGTGTGACGGATGTACTCCTTGTCAGCCATTTTGTTTCCGGTAAGCACAATCTTCTCAGCGTTGATCACGATAACATTGTCACCACAATCTACGTGAGGAGTGTAGTTCGTTTTGTACTTCCCGCGAATGAGTTTCGCTACTTTGGTGGCCAATCGACCGAGGGTTTGACCCTCTGCGTCAACTACAACCCACTCTTTTCGAGCAGTTGCCTTGTTGGCCGAAACGGTTTTATAACTAAGTGTATCCACTGTCTTAAAGCTATTTAGCTAGATTACTACCCCAAATTGGGGCTGCGAAGATAAGATGTTTTTTATTACTCACAAAGGGGCTGCCGCACTTTCTTTCACCAAGGTATTGAACAGCCCTGTCTGATTATACCTCAAAAAAAATATCGGGCAAAATTAAACCTTTTGATTCATCCGCATTCAAAAGTGGGTAAAACCATTTTGGTAAGGACTGATCACCCTTGACCAAAACCAACTAAACAAAAAGTTAAGATGAAAAAGGTAAAATTTATGGTGGCTACTCTATTGCTGATCGGAGCAACGGCATGCAATGACAAAGCGGATGAACCCACCTACACACCAACAAATGAAGATGCCGCAAGAATATTGGAGGAATCCTTGGCTCATAGCTCAGGCGGAATGTCCGATGAAATCGGTGTATTGGGAGGGGCTTTGGATGCCAAAAGCGGCGAAATTATACTGGAATGCGGAGTTCCGTTTGACACTACTTTTACCTACGTCCTTTCGGGAAACGCCACAGGATCATGGACTAGAAATTGGAATTTGTTAATGCATTGCCCTGCAGGCGAGAATGCATCATTGGATGTAAATACTACTTACAATGGAAATTTCGATGGCTCCTTTAGAAGTCTCGAAAGAGAAGGTTCGAGAAATTGGGTATGGTCAGAGATTGGCCCTCTTGGCGATTTGAGATTTATGAATGGGACAGGAGCTCATAGTGGCAATCGCTATTTCAACGAAAACCAAGAAAACATTTTCAGCTGGGATTATGAGGCAGAGTGGACAACTGTGGCCATCTCAAAAGAGACAAATCAAATTGATTCGGGGTCAGGAGTTTTTACTTTAATAATGACGGGGCCTCAGGGAAATTCCTTCACCTTTGATGGATCAGTGGTTTTCAATGGAGAACAATCTGCCACGGTAACGGTAAACGGTGAGGTTTACGAAGTAAATCTCGGATAACCTTTAGTGATAGCAACTAAAAAAGGCCGGTGCGCATTTGCATCGGCCTTTTGCTGAGCTTTTTTAGGTTGAGGCTAGGCCAATTCTTTAAGCACTCCCAATTCTTTCCCCACTTTTTCAAAAGCAGCAATGGCCTTATCCAAGTGCTCTTTTTCATGAGCCGCCGAAAGCTGAACCCGAATTCTAGCTTTTTCTTTAGGCACGACCGGATAGTAAAAACCAATCACGTAAATTCCTTCTTCTAGCAGCTTGTCCGCCATGACTTGAGACAACTTGGCATCGTAGAGCATGACGGGTACGATGGCTGAATCTCCGTCGATGATATCAAAGCCGAGTTTTGACATTCCTTTTTTGAAGTAATTCACGTTTTCCTCCAACTTATCGCGGAGATGGGTGCTGCTCGACAGTACGTCGAAAACTTTGATAGACGCGCCCACTATAGACGGTGCCAAGGAATTACTAAAAAGATAAGGGCGCGATC
>DATFKV010000373.1:0-2237 GCA_035268465.1 Cryomorphaceae bacterium
AATCCCGAATGGTGCGGTGCTGAAAATTAAATCCGGCTTCCTTGACCCTATTCGCTGAAGCGCGACTCCCCTCTAAAATCAAACGCCCCATTTCTCCGAAAGCTGCTTTAATTGCGAAGGAAGGAACATTGGGAAGCCACAATGGTTTTTTGAGCGCTTTGGCTGTTTCTTTTGTCAAATCCTTGTTGGTAATATGATCGCCGTTTACCGCATTGTATACTCCCTTATAGTTTTCATTTTCACTAGCCGCTTTGTACATTTCGCAGAGATCATCGATGTGGATGTACGGCACCCACTGATCTCCCGACCCCAATGGGGCCCCTGCGCCCAACTTCACCGGTTTTGCTATTTTCTCAAGAGCACCTCCGTTTTGCGAAAGCACGATACCGGTTCTGAGTTTTACCACACGCGCCATCTCGGCAAACTGATCTGCCGCTTCTTCCCAAAGCACGCAGCACTTTCCGATAAAGTCAGTAGAAGGGGGGTCAGTTTCTACGTAAATATTTTCCGTCGTATCCATACCGTAATAGCTGATTCCGCTGGCTGAAATAAACGCCTTCAATGGAGGATTAAACTCCTTTGCCTTTCGGTAAAGAAGATTGGCTGATTCTACCCGGCTGTCAATGATCACCTTTTTTCGCTCATCGGTCCATCGGCCGTCTGCGATTCCCGCTCCGGCTAAATGGACGATGATTTCAATGCCGTCCATAGCGTCCTGTTCCATTTCCCCTTTAGCAGGATTCCATACAAATGTGGGGATGGGGCTGTCAGGTGACTTGCTTCGGGAAAGGTGGCTGACTTCATGGCCGTTCAATACGAGTAATTTCGTTAAGGCTGTTCCGATAAGACCGGTTCCTCCTGTGATCAATATTTTCATGGATGGTGGTGTGTTGTCTCTAATTCAACCTTAAGGTTAGCGAAAAGTTTTTTCTAAGAGAGATTGAAATAAAAAAGACCCGCAAGTGGGCGGGCCTTTCAATGAGTTGTTGTTTACTCTTACTGTGGTAATAATACCCTGTTTATAATATGAACGACTCCGTTTGTCCCTTGAATATCTGCTAAGGTGACCGTAGAGATTTCACCTTGGGAATCTGTGATGACAACACTCGTCTCATTTAAAACATCAAAATCCAGCGACTGACCGTTTAAAGTGGGAGTTGGATTATCCACATCAATTTGACCTGATCTGACTTGCTCGGTCAACACATGGTATTGAAGAAGAGAAATTAAACCCGCATTGTCTGAGGGTAATGTTGCCGCTGCCATAGCTTCATTGTCCGGGGCCAAAACAGATATAGCTCCTTGTGTTTCCAAATCAGTCACCAAATCGGCATTGACCAAGGCACCCTCCAAAGAGGAGAGATTAGAATTGGCAGACACATGATCAACCACACTCGGGAGTTCCAAAACTGCATCTATCTCATGAATAATTCCGTTAGTAGCCAAAATATTGGCCGTAGTTACGGTAGCTCCTATATCGGCTCCACCGTTTAGCAACACCAAATTATTTGCAGGCTCGATTAGTAAAGATAGCGCATTCCCCTCAGGAGAATCCATGCTTAATGTGGTCTGGTAATCTTTGGCCGTAATATCGGCGGCCTCCACTTCCGCCTCCAAAACATGGTAAAGCAATAAATCTTTAATTGCTTGTTCACCCAGAGTGGTTGCGGCTTCATCAACACGACTACCATCGCCATTAGCATCTGTCAATCCTTCCAGATCGAAAAAGGCATTGAATGCTGTATTGGTAGGAGCAAAAACCGTAAAAGGACCGTCGCCTTCCAACGTTGCAACTAAATCAGTTGCTACCAAAGCTTCGACCAGAATACTGAATTGCTCATTGTCTTGAGCTATCTCAGCTATATTTTGAGTGGGCTCTGCAGGAGGAGGAGTTGGTGGCTCTTCATCATCATCATCGTCGCATGAGGTCATAACCAGAGTCAGACTTAGAAACAGGAAAAATGAAATTCTACTTAATTCTTTAATCATGGTTTATGTTTTTGGGTGTGTGTATAGGTTTAACAGGCAGATCAGCGTTCAGTTTATATCATCATTTTGACAATACTCAATCCCGAAATGTCTAGCCTTGGAGTCAAGCAGCCTGAAGTAACAGGAAATGCCTTGCCAACTACCATTTACTGATCTTTGAAAAAAATTTCTGTTCTTAAAAGGGCTCAAAATCCATGCCGCTTAAATACATGATTCCAAGAGTGATTGATCTGAATTCCGGGATAAGG
>DATFKV010000374.1:0-3959 GCA_035268465.1 Cryomorphaceae bacterium
AAAGGCCCCAACGAAGATTTCTAATCAGGGACTGATCAGGGCAAGAGAAAGCTGATACGGTTTGTAAAGCGTGGAGCTCGTAGCTTCTTGCCGCATCTGATGGCTCGTAACTCGTGGATCGTTATGCCGGTAGTCAATCAAAAACACTGGCTTTTGACACAATTTTCTGAAATCATCAGTTGGTACTCAAACTTGTCAGCATCTACTCGATTGCCGCTCTTTAAATCTTTTAGAAAACCCCGGTTGCCATGAGGGGTCATTCCGTCTTTTTCGCCTGAGGGCAGGCGAACGAAGAAACGGGTAATTCAAAATTTCAGGAACCTAATTTTTTCACTTTTTCCGCCGTTGGAGAATTCGATGATGTAAACTCCATTTTGCAATGGTGCGACATTGACGGAGAAGAATGAGCGACCATTATAAATCTTAAGTCGGGCTTCTTGAATAAGTGTACCCACGGTGTTATAAATGCGGTAATCAATTTGTTCGTCGAGTGCGTGTGTGCCTCGGATAACAAGTCCTTGCTGAACGGGATTGGGATACAAAGTATATTCCTGTGTATTTCCAACCATTAATTGTCCATCACAATCGGGATAGATCATCTTTCTATCAAATGCCGTCAGTCCTCCGCTATCGGTTACTTTCAAGTTGATCTCATACCAATAGTTTTCTCCTTCGCTGCAACCTGTGGGATTGACTAAAATTTCACCATTTTGAAAATTAAACTCATCCAAGCGGTGAAAATGTGTATTGTGGTGGAGGAGATATAGCCAATTAAACCCGAGATTTTCATCATTCTCCTCTTGGTCCATGACGTCGGCAGAAAGTTGGAAAACAGTCGGGTCAAGAACAGAATAGAGTTGACCTTCATAAATGCTGGTGATTTCTGCCTGAGGTGGAGTATTGTTCAAAGAAATCAGTGCCTTGGCCGTGCCCTCGGCTCCGCCGGTATCGCTGACCGCTACGGAAGCGGTAAAACTTTCGATTTCCTGTCCGGCTGAATAATAAGAATGGCTCACCTGAGCGCCTTCTGCCGTGGAACCATCCCCAAAATCCCAGAAATACTCAAGCGGCCCTCCCTCGGGGTCGAAAGACTCAGAAGCATCAAAATTCACTGTGGTTCCGGAAGGTCCCCACACCGTGTCGGGTGTAATGGCGACTACCGGTTTCAAGTTTCCACCAAAGCAAATTCGCTTGACAAAGGATGGAAACAAGGTCGTAATATAAATGCAGCCATCGTAAGGGTTTCGAATGATGTTCACAGGTTGCCCGATTGTATCAGTCCACAACTCAATGTCTGAGAATTCATTGTTCTCATCGACGTGGAACGCCCTAACCCAACCTACAAAATCCGCTGAAATGAAAACATCTTGATATTCTAAGGGAATATCCTCTCCTTGAAAAAAGGCTCCTCCGGCCCCACTCACTCCGGTAAAAACTTCACCGTTTACTTCTGACGATTCGGAAATGGAAACGCCTATAGCTCTCCCTTCGTCGTCAAATCCGGGGAGCAGCACGTCCGGTTCTCCACCCCACATATTTCGATACGCCATGGCGGGCCGGTGATGTGAAAAAGTCAGAATGTTCTCAGGTATGGAGGTACCCGTTGAGCAAGGATTTTCAAAAAAGTAACTATGATCTTGATTTTCTTGAACCAGCAGATCTTGAAACGCATAAAATTCTTGATTGCAAGAGGAGGAATCAGAAAGCGAAATAGGGGCGGATTGGTTGTAAGTGATTGCTTCCGCAAAACCTGTTTCATGAAACTCCATGCCCTCGTAAATGGGCCAGCCGTAGTTTCCTCCTCCCTCTCTGACCACATTTATTTCTTCCCACTTCCAGTCTCCGACATCACTTAGAAAGATAACACCCGGATGTCCTTCCTCCAGATTTCCGTAACCCGAGCCGGGCCTTACAACCATGCGGTAGGGATTTCTAAATCCCAATGCCCAAACTTTAGAAAGCGCGGTATTCGGGTCGCCTTCGACGAAGAAAGGGTTATTGGCTATGCCCTCTCCGGTTTGGGGGTCTATTCGCAGAATTTTTCCTGACAGACCACTCGGGAGTTGGGAACGAAAAGCTCCCACCATTTCAATTTCTGATAGCACGCCATCTTCAAAATTCAAACTGTCATCACTTCCGTCTAATAATGGTCCCGTTCCGGTGTAGCAGCACTCAGCACTGTTCACATCTCCGGTCGTGACCAGTAGGCTTCCGTCTTCTCCGAAGATGATGGTTCCAAGACCATGAAATTGAGACGATATGGGAATGCCTTCTCCTATCTCGCTTCCCAAAACAATATGTCTCGAGCCCGGAAGTATGGATTTATAGGTGTCGGTGTCAACTTGGTAACGGGTAATTCTTCCCATGCCACCATTGTGAAAGTCATCCGCTTCGGGGTCGTAATTTTCCGTCCCGTAGTGGAGTAGGTAGTGGCGATCTACATTGTACAACAAATAGATGTATCCGTTTTCGGCAAAGTCGGGATCAAGAGCTACGCTTAAAAGCCCGTGATCGCCATAAAATCCCACTTCCTCACTAATGTCGATCATCGGATTTTCGGCTACTTGATTCTCTTCAATAGCCCAAACCAGACCGTTCAATTCAAAAACGTAGGAGATCGTCTCGGAACCGAAAAGGATACCTGCGGGGTAACTGAATTCATCGTATACAATTTCTTCTGCGAATCCCTCGGGATACTGCCCTTGTGCCGCAAAATCAAGAAATAGGAGAACCAAAAAGGAAGTTAAAAATACCCGGTACATTTTCATGGAAATTCAAAACAGTCAAAAAAGTCGGAAAGTTAACTCATTCCTTTCATTTAGGTGAAGAGGCCGTCGAGAAACATGTTTTATTCTAGGATTTCTAATTTCAATTAAGATTCTGCTCTAATAACTCTCCACTGCTGCGGTGGTCCGATTGTCTAATTTGGGCTCAACATCACCGCAGGGAAATTCCGCACCTGCACGCGAACCCGAAATTAAGCAGGGAACTGATAGAGGTATCTACGCTATGACCGATCAAGAAATGCTGAGTTATTTAGAATTCGAAAGGGTGGAGGGATTAGCACATCGTTCGTTTTATGGATGTTCCATGACTCCCATAAACCCATCACCGGGCAGTCACTCTCTTTTACGTTGATTATGCCCGCAGCTATCGACCAAGAGCTAATAGAAAAACTTCTCCGCGTCCATCTCGCCACCGTGCGAAAGTCGCAACAAATACGCCCCTCTCGCCAAATCGGGATAGATCGTTTCAAAACCATTCCCCGAGTTTTCGAGTAGTTCGCCATAGACTCGCTTACCGAGCAAGTCGTAAATCTCTACCACCACATACGGCGCCGTAGCTCGGTAGATCACATTCAGTCCGTCTTGTCCGTGGTAGACCTTATCGATTCCAAAGTCGCCATTTTGTCGAATTTCTACGGCTCGCGGCTCGCTGTCGTTAGATGTTCCGTCAAAGTCAGTTTGCTTGAGGCGGTAGTACGAAATGCCCGCGTAAGGTCGGTCGTCGGTGAAAGAGTAGGACAGTTCGGTATGCGAATCGCCCGCGCCGTCCAGAGTTCCCACTTTTTCCCAGAAGCGCCCGTCTTTGGAGCGTTCGATGGTGAAGAAGTCGTTGTTGATTTCGGAGGCGGTGATCCAAGAGGTTTGAACGGTTATGTCTTTGGCGGAAGCCTGAAAGGAGAGGAGGGTGATGGGGAGGATGTTTGAGCCGGGGCCATCTGAGGCTATTGTAAACGGGCTGAAAGAGTCGAGAGCCTGTGATAATACAAAACCGTTTGATTGAGGCCCTGTAGGCGGTGAAGGATCTGTTTGTCCCACATTATCCCATTCGTTTTCGGCATTTTGCTTCGCTACTACCAATCTCTCTGCTTCTAAAATATCCAAGCAGCTTTCTTCATTGTAGTACAATTTAACTTTTGCCGAAAGCGGGTTGAAACTACCTCGATTAATCATCCA
>DATFKV010000375.1:0-2421 GCA_035268465.1 Cryomorphaceae bacterium
CTCGATCTTTCGGTAGGTGTTTTCAATAAATTTCTGACCTCCATAACCCGGGTTTACTGACATGATCAAAACCAGATCAATGTCTGAAATGATATCCTCCAAATCATTGACCGCCGTATGTGGGTTCAGTGACACTCCGGCGCTCATCTCCTCTGCTCTGATAGCCTGAATGGTGCGGTGCAAATGAGTGCAAGCTTCCAGATGAACCGTCAAAATATTGGCGCCGGCCTTCTTGAATCGACTGATGTACTTATCAGGGTTCACTATCATTAAATGCACATCCAGTGGCTTTAGGGTGTGCTCATTGATCGCTTCCATCACAGGAAAACCAAAAGAAATGTTCGGCACGAAGACGCCGTCCATGACATCAATATGAAACCAATCTGCCTCACTCTCATTGAGCATCTCAATATCGACAATGAGGTTGGCAAAATTTCCTGAAAGAATGGAAGGAGAGATCAAATGTCCCATGCGGTTTTTTTTTGCAAAGGAAATAAAAAAGGGGGTGATGACACCCCCTTTTATTTGTTGTTTGCTCTATTGCTATCCTAAATAAGACCGCAACATCTGGCTACGTGAGTTGTGCTTAAGCCTCCGCAGTCCTTTTTCTTTGATTTGCCTGACCCTTTCTCGAGTCAGATCAAATCGATGTCCGATCTCCTCCAAGGTAAGGGGGTTTTCACCCGTTAAACCAAAATAGAGTCTGATGACATCTGCTTCTCGCGCAGTCAAAGTATGGAGGGATCGTTCAATTTCCATTCCCAAGGATTGTGAAATTAAATTGTCATCAGGATGTGAGTTTCCATCAGAGTTATAAACCTCGTACATGTTGCCCGAGGCATCGTCATCAAGTCCCAAAGGAGCGTCCATGCTCACCGCCTTGTTGGCGTTCTTTAAAGACTGCTGAACCTCCTCAATTGTCATTTCCAAGCATTCGGCAATTTCCTCACTGGTAGGAGGACGTTCAAATTCTTGCTCCAACTTCGCAAAGGCTTTATTGATTTTATTGACAGATCCGATTTTATTAAGCGGAAGTCTGACAATTCGGGCCTGTTCGGCCAATGCCTGCAAGATAGACTGACGAATCCACCAGACGGCATAGGAGATGAACTTAAATCCGCGGGTTTCGTCAAAGCGCTGAGCAGCTTTGATCAAACCGAGATTTCCCTCATTGATCAAATCAGGAAGGGTCAGCCCTTGGTTTTGATATTGCTTCGAAACGGATACTACGAATCGCAAGTTGGCCTTTGTGAGTCTCTCGAGTGCATCGTGGTCACCCTTCTTAATTCTCTGTGCCAAACTTACCTCCTCTTCAGGAGAGAGTAGTTCTACACGTCCAATTTCTTGAAGGTATTTATCGAGAGAAGCGGTTTCGCGATTGGTGACTTGTTTCGTGATTTTAAGCTGTCTCATGAAAGTGTTCTACAAGTGTTTTATCAAAAAAATTATCGTCTGATATAACGACACCCGCCGATTTTTAGTTACAAAAAATCAGGCGGGTGTCAGTACTTGTAAGTGTAAAATGCTCTTTTTCAGAGCTCTTTCAGAGTGGGCTTAAATTCCCCTTCTTTAGTTATTTCTTTCCGGTTTTTCAAGTAAAACCTTACGAGAAAGTTTAAGCTTACCTGTTTTCGGATCTTTACCGGTTATTTTAAACTTGACCATTTCACCTTCTTTAAGAACGTCTTCAACTTTATCTACACGTCCCCATTCCAGTTCTGAAATGTGAAGCAGGCCGTCAACTCCGGGAACGACTTCTACGAAAGCACCGTAAGGCATAATGGTTTTCACCTTTCCTTCATATTCCTCTCCCACCTCAACGGTTGGAGGGAAGGCGATGTCTCTCACGCGCTTTTCGGCTGCATCAATGTCATCTTTGTTGCTGGAAACGATATCGACCTTACCACCCTCAGGGATTTCTTCCAAGACGATTTCAGTATTGGTTTGCTTCTGAATATCCTGAATGATCTTACCACCGGGTCCGATCACTGCACCAATCATATCCTTCGGAATGATGAATGAAATAATACGCGGAGCATGTGGTTTGTAGTCTTCACGAGGCTTGTCAATGGTTTTAAGCATTTCTCCAAGAATGTGCGCACGTCCGTCGCGGGCTTGATACAAGGCTTTTTTCAAAATTTCGAAACTCAATCCTTCCACTTTGATGTCCATTTGACAAGCAGTCATCCCTTTGGAGGTACCGGTCACTTTAAAGTCCATGTCACCTAAATGGTCTTCGTCACCGAGTATGTCAGATAGTACGGCATACTTACCACTTTCAGGATCCGTGATCAATCCCATTGCTATTCCCGATACCGGTGCTTTGATTTGAACTCCACCATCCATCAAGGCCATGGTTCCCGCGCAAACGGTAGCCATCGAAGATGATCCGTTTGATTCCAGAATGTCACTTACCAAACG
>DATFKV010000376.1:0-4856 GCA_035268465.1 Cryomorphaceae bacterium
GGGGTAGGCGTAATTCCACAGAGACAGATCTTTTCCAACCTGAATGCATCGCTCGTGCGAAAAACTGAACCGACGTTTTGCGCGCTTCTCACATTGTCTAAAACCACCACTATCGGAGTCTTCTTTGCCTTCTTGAACTCCTCTTCGGTTAAGCGATTCAGTGCTTCGTTGGGTACTTTCTTGTTCATAAGAATTGAAAACTAGAAATCCTGCATTTTTTCCTTCCGGAAAGGTATTGGTATTTTCGTAATTTAGGAATATACCGCACTGTGGATACTACCAAAACGAAGTCAAAACCGAAAACCAACAAGGTCAGCGAACCTAAGGAGACTCCTTTGATGAAGCAATACCTTGGCGTTAAGGCCAAATACCCCGACGCATTGCTGCTCTTTCGCGTCGGCGATTTCTACGAGACTTTTGGAAAAGACGCCATCACCGTGTCCAATGTATTGGGCATTGTCCTCACCAAAAGAAAGAACGGCGCAGCGGCTCACATAGAGCTGGCGGGGTTTCCTCACCATTCACTGGATACTTACCTGCCCAAACTGGTGCGCGCGGGCTATCGTGTCGCTATTTGCGATCAGCTCGAAGATCCCAAAATGACCAAGACCATCGTTAAGCGAGGCGTTACCGAGTTGGTTACTCCCGGTGTGGCTTACAATGATCAAGTGCTCGACCACAAGTCCAACAACTTTTTGGCGGCAGTGCATTTCGGTAAGGATAAAGCAGGGGTGAGCTTCCTCGATATTTCAACGGGGGAATTTCTCACGACCGAAGGCTCCTTCCCCTACATTGAAAAATTGCTCCAAAGCTTTAAGCCGAGTGAAGTGCTTTTTCAGCGAAACAACGAACAGAATTTTCTCAATGCCTTTGGCGGTAAGTTTCACACTTTTCGTCTCGATGATTGGGTCTTTACCGACGATTTTGCCCATGACAAACTCCTTTCTCATTTCAAGACCAAATCACTCAAAGGCTTTGGTATCGAAGGAATGGACATGGCCATTATCGCTGCAGGTGCAGCACTACACTACCTCAGCGAAACACACCATCACAAGCTCGGCCACCTGAGTCAACTGAAGCGAATAGACGAGGACAAATACGTGTGGCTCGATCGATTTACCATTCGGAATCTCGAATTGGTTTACCCGATGAACGAGGGCGGCACTTCCTTGCAAATGGTCATTGACCGAACGATTTCCCCTATGGGTAGCCGCCTGATTAAGCGGTGGTTGATGCTTCCGCTAAAATCGGTAAAAGAGATCACTCAACGGCACGAAGCCGTCGAGTACTTTATCACGGAGAAAGCAAATGCCGACTTCATTCGACACCAAGTTGAGCAGATCGGCGACATCGAACGGCTGATTTCCAAAGTGAGCGTGGGTAGGATCAATCCCCGAGAAGTCCTTCAATTGGGAAGGGCGTTGAAAGCCACTCTTCCAATCAAGGAACGATTGGACGTTTCCAAAAATTCTGCTCTGACCCGACTGGCTGAACAGCTCAATCCTTGCGCCAGTATGGTAGAGCGAATTTCCAACGAGGTGAATGAGGAAGCCCCGGTTCAGTTAAACAAAGGTGGAGTTATTGCCGAGGGAATCAATGAAGAACTCGACGAGCTGCGCGCCATCAAAAACAATGGAAAGGATCACCTTCTGAAAATTCAGCAACGGGAAACGGAGCGCACGGGCATTCAAAGTTTGAAAATATCCTTCAATAACGTTTTTGGATACTACCTCGAGGTGAGGAATTCGCATAAGGATAAGGTGCCCGAAGAATGGGTGCGCAAGCAAACTCTCGTTAGTGCCGAGCGGTACATCACCGAAGAGTTGAAAACCTACGAGCAGAAAATTCTCGGCGCCGAGGAGCGCATCCTCGAATTGGAGTCGAGACTTTACAACGATTTAATCACCGATTTGGCTGCTTTTGTGGAGCCCATACAGCTCAATGCGCGTCGCATTGCCGAGGTGGATTGTTACCTCTCCTTTGCCGAAACGGCCGTGGAACTGAACTACGTTCGCCCGCAGATGAACGAAGGCGATGCCTTGGTGATCAAAGGCGGTCGCCATCCGGTGATCGAACACCAACTGCCAACGGGAGAGGCATATGTCGAAAATGACGTAGAGCTGGATAATGAGAATACCCAGATCATGATGATCACCGGGCCAAACATGTCGGGTAAGTCGGCGCTGCTAAGGCAAACGGCTTTGATTGTTTTAATGGCTCAAATTGGTTCTTACGTTCCCGCTTCATCTGCTGAAATCGGAGTGGTGGACAAGGTATTCACCAGGGTAGGAGCCAGCGACAATATCTCATCGGGCGAGTCGACCTTTATGGTGGAGATGAACGAGACGGCCAGTATCCTGAATAATTTATCAGACCGAAGTCTGGTGCTGCTCGACGAGATAGGTCGTGGAACCAGCACTTACGACGGGGTTTCCATCGCCTGGGCCATCGCCGAATATTTACACGAGCAAAAGAACTCCCGCGCCAAGACACTTTTCGCGACGCACTACCACGAGCTGAACGAGATGGAGTCGATTTTTCCGCGGATTAAAAACTTCAACGTCAGCGTAAAAGAGTACAAAGACAAGATTATTTTCTTACGAAAGTTAAAGCCGGGAGGGAGCGAGCACAGCTTCGGAATACACGTAGCCCAATTGGCGGGTATGCCGACGAGTTTGCTGGATCGAGCCAAGTCAATTTTGTCGCGATTGGAAAAAACACATTCGGGAGAGGCGCTCGATGCGAAAGGGAAGATTTCGAAAAATGATGAGATGCAGTTGAGCATTTTCCAATTGGACGATCCTGTATTGCAGCAGATTCGAGACGAGATAATGGCGATCGACATCAATTCCCTCACGCCGGTAGAGGCATTGATGAAGCTGAACGAGATCAAAAAGATCACCGGGAGTTAAATTAATTTTGCGGAAAGGAATTAATGGTTAATTTTGCCATCCCAAATGCAAGTCCTGATTCAAATCAGGGTGTTAGCTCCCTGAAAGCATTTCTTTTCAAAATCGATTGAAAAGATGCATTTGAGAAAAACGCGAGAGTAGCTCAGCTGGTAGAGCACGACCTTGCCAAGGTCGGGGTCGCGGGTTCGAATCCCGTCTCCCGCTCAACAAAAGCCACCACGATGAAATCGTGGTGGCTTTTTTCATTTTCACAGGCTCAAGCTTGCTTGAAGGCCTGTGAAAATGAAAAAAGCCTCAATACGCCGGAGGCGTATTGGCTTTTGTTGAAAGCCTCCCCCTTTGGGATGGCCGAGTGCAGCGAAGGCCAATCCCTTCTAAAATTGTCAAAATCCATTTTTCAAATTTGCTAAACCGCTAAAAAAATTATCTTTGCCGTCCCAATTCGCCCGGATGGTGGAATTGGTAGACACGCCGGACTTAAAATCCTGTGGCCTTTGTGGCCGTGCGGGTTCAAGTCCCGCTCCGGGTACAAATTCAGAGCGAGAAACAGAGCGAGAGCGAAGTTTCGAGCTCTGAATTTCACTCATTCTCATACTCACACTCGCTCTGACATTCGAGAGCGGTGTTACGAGCTCTGATATTCTCTCACCTCCCGAACTCTCTCTCTCTCTCTCTCTCTCTCTGGGTAACTAATTTTCATAAACTTCAAGTTGTATATCGTTTATGCCATATCAAGCATTTCACGCAACTACATTTATGTTGGAATGACATCAAATCTAGAAGCTCGAGTTATTCGGCACAATGCTGGCTACGAACGAACAACCAAGCCCTATGCCTCGTTTCATTTAATACATCAAGAGAAATGTGTTGACAGAAAGGCTGCCAGACTTCGAGAAAAATACTGGAAATCAGGTTCAGGAAAAGAGAAGCTTAAAAAGCTTCGAGATGATCTCAATAGAGAAAATCCATATGAAGCTTAGATATTGTGCGGGCCTGTCTACCGACAGGTAGACCTGCCTGCCTGCAGGCAGGTTCAAGTCCCGCTCCGGGTACAAATTCAGAGCGAGAAACAGAGCGAGAGCGAAGTTTCGATCTCTGAATTTCACTCATTCTCATACTCGCACTCACTCTTTTTTTCGATTTGATCAGGAATTGTTTGTTGAAATTTTAAATGAAAGAGAGCAAAGAGCGATCACTTGACCTCTGTTTTTTCCTCGCTCTCACTCTGACCGATGTTTGACTTTCAAAAACTTGATATCTACAAGAAATTCAAACAGTTCAATGCTTAAATCCTGGCGCTTCTTCTAAATAAAAATTTAGATTCTGTAACGGCCAATCAGCTGAGACGGGCGTCTTTCAGCATCGTATTGAACATCGCTGAAGGATCGGGTCGCTTTTCAAAAAAGGATAGAAGGAATTTCTTTGTTATTTCACGAAGCTCCGTTTTTGAATGTGTAGCAATTTTGGACATTCTGAAGGATGAACAGGTTTTATCTGCATCGGAATTTTCTGCTTTTTACGAAAATGCAGAGACTCTCTCGAAGATTCTGTTTGTCATGATTCGGAACTTGGAAAAGTAGAATAGATTTTCAATCGCTCTCCCTCTCCGCACTCGCTCTGATCGTTGGGGGCGGACACCGAACTCTGATTTTTTTACTCCACCACTTCCCGCACCTTCTCCACCCAGCTACCAAAATCAAAATCGCTCTCCTCGTACATCACGCCCAAGCGGACGATCACCATTTCATCCTCAGGATGAATGGATACGATTTGCCCCTGAAATCCATCCATGGCATAATCTGTCGGGCGGTACCCTTCCTGACCACGCGCATGGGGAAACCAAAACTGTCCACCGTAGACGCCATCGCTCTCCGGAACGGGAGTACTGCAGAAATCTACCCAAGCCGAGTCGATGATTTGCTCGCCGTACATGCTGCCCTCATT
>DATFKV010000377.1:0-8337 GCA_035268465.1 Cryomorphaceae bacterium
AGGAGATACAATTTATTCAGGCCATAGAATGATGTCCCGTATTTTTCGCGGTAAAATGAGAGAGGTTTCTTGAGCCGGAGAAGTGCTATGCCGCACTCATGTTTGATCGGATCGCTCATGAATTTTTTAGAAAGCGCAAAGTTAGTTGAATAAATCAGAAAGTAAATGCCATAAAAATCCCTCAGACTTGTAAAGAAAATGAGGAATGACCATAGAGAAGCGTCAACCATTTAAGAAGGCGTGCGTCATAATTGTATATCTTTAAGGTTCTTCACGCTGAGACTATGCTCCCATCATCAAAGCAAATATTTTTATTCGCTTTCTTACTGTTCGTTCTTCAGTCGGCCAGGGGTGGTATTGATCCTCGTTTGGTCGAGAACAAAGGTCAGTGGCACCACGAGGTTCACTTCAAGGCACTCACTGATGGCGGGTATTTTTATATCGGAGAAGAGGGGATCACCGTTCAGCATTTGGAACAAGGATTTTTCGAGCATTTTCACGATTGGATTCAGGGAAATTTGGAAAGTCCCGAAGCAAAGACTCATACATTAAAACTGGATTTTGTCGGGGCTAATTTTTACGACTTTCGGGGGGAAGAAAATCTGGGCAGAACAGATAATTACTTTATCGGTGACGATCCAAGCAAACACGCCAAGGGGGTTCAGTCATTTCAAAGAGCACTTTACAGAAATGTTTATCCGGATATTGATTTGAGATTCGACATTAAAAGCGACCGCCTCAAGTACGAGTTCTTGGTGGCTCCGAATGCTCAGACCAATGAAATCAAAGTCAGGATAAAACATGCTGAATCGATCGAGTTAAAAGACGGGCGTTTGATCTTCAAAAGCAGCGTTGGAGAGATTTATGAGGAAAAACCATTCGTTTATCAATTGGATGAACACGGGCGAATTGTTGAGGTAGAAAGCAACTACGTACTCACAGGGAACGTGGTTTCTTATGAATTTCCCGAAGGATACGATACCAATAGAGAGCTCATCATTGACCCGGAAATATCTTTTTCTACTTACGTGGGTGCGTTTTCTGATAATTTTGGGTTTACCGCCAGCTACGACAATGACGGGAATCTATATGGAGGCGCGATCGTTTTTGGCAGTCAGTACCCGTTGGAAGGGGGACCTTTCCAGATAAATTTTGGCGGAGGTGTGATCGATTGCGGTATCACCAAATTCAGTTCTGACGGTACCGACTTACTTTACAGCACCTTTTTGGGAGGGCTAGACAATGAGGCGCCGCATTCATTGGTGGTAAATGAAAACAATGAGCTTTTTGTGTACGGGACTACGGGATCATTCGACTTCCCGGCAACCTCAGGTGCTTACCAAGAGAACTTTGCAGGGGGTCCATCCTTAACCGGGCTCGGGGTTTCTTATCTGCAGGGTTCGGATATTTTTGTAGCTAAAATCAGCGCTGACGGCTCTGATCTGATGGCTGCTACTTACATTGGTGGCTCAGGGAATGACGGCTTAAACTTCTCTCCTGAACTTGAATTTAATTTTGGCGATCGATTTCGAGGAGAAATTATTGTAGGAGATCAAGGAGGAGTTTATGTTGCTTCCGTCACAGGGTCTTCTGACTTCCCATTTGCCAATGGCTTTTCAGGCTCATACAACGGTCTCTCCAGTGGTACTGTTTTCAACTTGAATGATGATTTGAGTCAATTACTTTGGTCTTCAGCTACAGGTGGTGATGTAGCCGAAGCTGCTTTTGGCATTCAAATCGGTCCGGACGGAACGATTTACGTCACAGGAGGTACGACGAGCGTCAATCTCATCTCATCGGGAACGGGCGCCGATCCCAGTTATTCCGGTTTAGTCGACGGTTATATTATGAGGATAAGTGCTGATGGATCCACAGTATTGAATTCTACTTATACAGGCACTTTTGCATTTGATCAAACTTATTTTGTGCAACTTGATACAGATGGCGAAGTTTATGTCATCGGACAAACTCTGGGTGATATTGAGGTATCTCCGGAAGTTTATTTCAATCCGGGTGGACAACAATTCGTACAAAAATACAGTGCTGATCTAACTACCTTGGAATGGAGCACCACCATAGGTAGTAACGACGGCCAAATCAACTTCTCCCCGTCTGCTTTTTTGGTAACCAATTGCAATGATATTTACATTTCCGGCTGGGGAGGATCGACCAACGATTTTGGACTGGCCGGCGGTACTACCTTTGGTTTAGAGGTTACCCCCGACGCTTTCCAATCGACCACTGACGGCAGCGATTTTTATTTAATGGTACTGAGTGAAGATGCCCAAGACCTCACCTATGCTACCTACTTCGGCGGTAGCCAAAGCTCCGAGCATGTAGATGGGGGCACAAGTCGATTTGATAAAAACGGAACTGTCTATCAAGCGGTATGTGCAGGCTGCGGTGGTCTGAGCGACTTCCCATCTCAACCGGGTGTGTGGTCTCAAACCAATCCTTCATCCAATTGCAACTTGGGGGTTTTTAAGTTTCGATTGTCCTCTGTATCAGCTTTGGCAGATGTAGACTTTGCCTCCAATCCTCTTTGTGAAAACCAACCGGCAACGTTCATCAATCTGAGCGAAGACGCTGATCTTTACGAGTGGGACTTCGGAGATGGTACAACCAGCGCAGAATTCGAACCAACTCATACTTATACAGAAGCAGGTATTTATGAGGTCACCCTGCTTGCAGAAGACAGCGAGGGATGTCTTGGTCCCGATTCGACCGTAATTGAGGTGGAGGTTCTTTCTTCACCTGAAATTGAATTTGATTTTGAAAATAGTTCCATCTGTCCGGGAGAAGAATTGACACTCGGAGCAACGGGTGCTGACAGTTATCTATGGACACCCGCCGCTGTCTTCGACAATAATACCTCAGCGAATCCTATTTTCAGCGGAAGCGAAACCACCGTGGTGAGCGTAACCGGTTCAACTACTTGCGGCAGCGAGACATTAGACATAACCATCGAAGTAGGCACGATTGAAGTAGAGCTTATAGATGAGGTGGAGGTTTGTCCGGGCGAGTCTGTCCAACTAAGTGCGTCGGGGGGAGTCGAGTATACTTGGTTACCGGTCACTTTTTTGGACGATCCGAACATCTCGAATCCAACGGTAAGCCCTGAGACAGATATTACTTACGAAGTGATAGTGAATACCGCCGACGGTTGCGAAGGTTCGGCCGACGTAAATGTTATCTTATTAGAGCCGGCCCCCGAGCTTTCCGGAGAGACGGACTATGTGACTTGTAATTCCATTCCCGTTCAATTGACAGTGAGCGGAGGTGACAATTATTCTTGGCAACCGGAGAATGGACTGAGTGATCCAAGCATTCCTAACCCTACCGCAAACCCTACTTCTGAAACCGTCTATACCGTGACCTCAACCAATGAATGTGGGTCAGGCAGTCTCGATATTTTAGTTCAAACCGGGGCCATTGAGGTTTCACTCAGCGCTGACTCCATAGGGTGTTTTTTAACACCGATAGGAGTAAGTGCATCAGGTGGATCGAGTTACCGTTGGCAGCCCGAAAACCTTTTTGCCGATCCTTTTGCACAAAACACTACGGTGGAAATTACTCAAACCACCGAAATATCAGTGACTGCCTTCGACGATGACGGATGTTTTGACAAAGAGACTGAATTGATTCGAATCTACCCCAGGGAGCCCATCTACTTAGGCCTCGATGAGGTGATACCATATGGCGGTCAAACCACTATTGAGGGTTTTAGCAATTACCCGATCTCTTGGCTCGATAGTCCATTCCTCAGTTGTTTGGATTGCAGCGACCCCATAGCCAATCCACCGGAGACTACTTTTTTTTATGCGACGGTAACCTCTCCTGATGGATGCATAGAAACCGATTCTTTGTTGGTAACTGTAACGGGCAATATTTATGTGCCCAATGCTTTCACTCCTGACGGGGATGGCATCAACGATTTTTTCAAAGCCAAAGGAATAGATATCGTCGAGTTCAAGATGGAGGTATTCAACCGCTGGGGAGAATTGTTATTCGTTTCCAACTCTATTGATGACGGATGGAATGGCAGCTCAAACAACGAAGATTATTATGCTCCGGCAGATGTTTATCCCTATCGCATAGTAGCCACGGAACACACGGGAAAACTCTTCGAATTAAAAGGAATGGTGACGCTGATCCGTTAGACAAACCTGGGATCAGTTTCCATTTTATGACCACAATTGTCACAAGTTCTCAACTCCTCACTTCCGTAGAAATGGCGGAATCTGGGAAGAAAGTCCTTCTCAATATTCTCAAGCCGGAAGTAGGTTTCATGCAATTTATGGTTGCAGTTATCACAAAACCAGAGAAGACCATCTTTGTAGTCCGTTCCTTTTCTCACTCTTTCAATGACCAAGCCTACTGAACCTTCAGACCGCATTGGGGAATGTGGAACTCGCGGGGGATGAAGATACATTTCACCGGCCTTAATCGGAATATCCACTGCCTTCCCATCTTGTTGGATCCTTACGTTGATGTCGCCTTCCAATTGATAAAAGAGCTCCTCTGTTTCGTTGTAGTGATAGTCTTTGCGAGCATTGGGTCCGCCAACGACCATGACGATATAATCGCTCCCCTCCGGATATAGATTTTTATTTCCAACGGGAGGTTTAAGGATATCTCGATTTTCATCAATCCACCGCTGCAGGTTAAAAGGCTTTGCAATACTCATAAACTAAACTTTGTTTGAGTTTAAAGTTAACGAAAATCAATTTTTGATCAGCACGAATTCTGTTCTCCTGTTCTCAGCGTGCTTGTCGTTAGAGCAATACGTTCCGTCCTTGCAGTCGTTTACCGGTTGGCTCTCGCCGCGACCTTCGTAGGAGAGTCGATCTGAATCTATTCCTCGTCTGATTAAATACCTCACAACTTCCCGCGCTCTCGCGTTAGACAGCGTTTCATTGTAGGCGCTTGGCCCTCTGCTGTCTGTGTGAGAGAGCACTTTAATCTTTTGAGCGGGATTCTGCGTCAAGAAGCCATATAGATTGTCCAAAGATTCCGTCGATTCAGGACTCAAGGTAAAGGTGTCAAAACGGTAATAAATATTTGGGAGCGTCACCACTTTTTCGGCTTCTGCCATTTTCGTAAAATCGAACTCCCACAGGCCTTTCGATTTCAAGCTTCCCGTTTTTTCAAATCTGTGATAGGTGGAAGTCAACTTTAATGGTTGCCCTGATTCTGCTCGAACATAATACACAGAGTCGGGAGTAACCTGATTAAAACTAAAAACTCCTCTTTCTTTCACGTATGATACAGAAAGGAATTCATTGGAAGAATCAAAGAGTTTGACCTCGTCATGTATCTCCAACCCCGCTGAGACCCCCATTAAATTCTCAAGATTTTGATGTTCTGTGATCTCTTCCACAATTTCATCCACCATTTGGTCTTTTGCTTCTTCGATTTTCGTTTCGTCCTGCGCTAGCTCAACACCATCCGTTTGGGTGGGCATTGAAAGGGGCGGCATTAATTCAAAGACGAAAGATGATTCCCCATCAGGTCGAACCGTTTGAGTAGTGTCTCCTGAACCGCCAAGAATAACCAGCTTATCGCCCGGATCAAAAGTGCTCTTTTCGAAACTGAGCTTATAAGCATGTCCGGTCATGAGGCTTCCCATTTCGATGAAACCATCTTCATCCACACCACAAACTCTGATCAGTGAATCTCCCAAAGCTCTTAACTCAAGAACATCATTCTCTGAAAGGTCAGCGGTCGGAACGATTCCATACACAACAGGAATTACCATATTTGTAGACATCATCCAGTCAGCCTCAGGTCTGGCTCTGGTATAAGCAAAACTATTTTTGCCTCGACCTTTCTTTAAAGATGTGATGGGCGCACCGGTTTGACCGAGAACGTCGATCTCAAAATCTCCTGCAATCCCTTTTCCCGTAAGGTGATAAGATTGATCCCACGCCAACCCTTTGAACAAAAATTTACCTGTGCTGTCAGTTTCTGCTTCGTCCAAAGCGGTACCGGATTGATCTTCCAAGACTACCGACACATTGTTAAAATCCTGGTTTTCACCAGACACCACAGCGCCTAAGAGATCGAATAATTCGCTATCATCAATATTCTCCTCTCGGTTGATATTGAACTCTTTCTGTTCTAAAAACTCAATATTAAAAGAGGAGGTGTCGGAAGTGAACTCTTGCACTTTTCTCCCTTCACTATTGTAGGCCACGAGTTTATACGACGTATCAAATACCGAATCAGCCTCGATGGTATAAAGCTCTCTGGTCAGTAAACCCGAGACGGTTAATGTCTTGTCGCCATTATTAATTCCCACCATTTCGTTTCCCGAGCTATCAAAAATTCTCATAGATTTTTTTGTACCACTTTTATCTTCAAGCACGAAGGTCAGTGTGTCAAGAAAAGAATAGGCCGGCTGAAAAAACATTTCGTAGATGTCATCTCCCCCGAAACCCGTTGTTCGATTGGACGAAAAATAACCCGTCTTTTCGTCCGAAAAATCTACTGCAAAATCGTCGTACGGAGAATTAATCGGTGCCCTTAGATTGTAGGGATACTTATCCGAACTGAGAAGACTGACATAATACAAATCAAGTCCGCCGTAACCCTGATCTCTCCGATCTGACGAGAAGAATAAACGATCATTTCGAATTTTGGGATACAGCTCATTATCGGGAGAATTAATTCCGGGACCGGCATTTTTTGGTACTGTCCACTCCTCGCCTATCCAATCGGTATACCATATATCAAGCTGTCCATAGCCTCCGGGTCTATCACTGGCAAAATACATTCTGTTTCCGGCTTCAGAAAAAGTAGGGTGACCTGTATTGAATGTTCCGTTGTACTTGAACGGTATAAGATCCTCCTCGTTGCCGGTTAGTTTCGAAAAGAAAATATTCATCTTTAAATCATAAAGCCTTCCCTCAATTTCTCTGAGGGTTAGTGCATAAACCTCCTGTTTGGGTAGTTTTTCAATAGGCCCGTCGTGGAAATAATATTCTTTTCCCTTTAAAAGCATTCTTGACCTTCCAAATTTCCCGTTTGCACTTTTAGGACTAGTAAACAACAGGTGCAGACTCTGGTTTGTAAATGCCGATGGGTAGAGTACCTGTACCGTCAAGTGATCGGCTATGTACATTAACCCATCCTCTGTTATGTAGGGAGCATATTCGTTATAGATAGTATTAAGCCCTTGGATTTCTGAGACGGTACTCCCTGTGGATACAGAGTCCCATTCCAATAAATTGCCCGTCTTATTTAACCACTTATATCCTTGAACCTTTTGCCCTCCTTCCCCTAACATCCTGGTCAGGGTTAAATAGGCTCTCGAAAAATCATTGTTGGCAATCAGGACATCAGCGTAAAGGATCATCTCCTCTTCATTGACGGATCTTTCGATATCCATTAGTTCTGCTACATCCAAGGCATCTTGATACTTCTGGAGCATATAATATGACTCAATCAATAATGTCCCTGCTTTTCTATCATCTCGATCACCTTCAAAAGCTCTTTTAAGTGGCTTGATGGCATCTTCATATCTTCCTTCATTTACCAGCCTTTCACCTTTTCTGGTTTGGGCCATTGAGCCGGAGACCATGAAAATCATTATAAAGGACACCATGATCCGTTGATATGTTGAATTTAAAGTGCGCATAGCTTAAATTATTGGGAAGGTTATAGGTTAGTCCGTGCTGTAAAATTGAATTTCAATTCGTCTGTTTTCAGCGTGTTCTGCTTCAGAGCATTCCACATTGTCATCACATCGATTGACCAAACGTGTTTCGCCAAATCCTTGTCCTGAAATTCGACCCGCGGCGATACCACTCTTTACCAAATACCTTTTGACACTTTCTATTCTTTGCTGTGAAAGTTTCAAATTGTAAGATGCTTCACCTTTAGAATCCGTATGGCCGGCGAGTTTGATCGCTACATGAGGATTGTCCTCCAAAATTGAAATCAATTTATTCAACACCAAGTCGGCACGCTGTCCCAGTCGAAATTCATCCAGTTCAAAGTAAATCGCCGGGAGGTTGAACTTCTCCTCTTCTGCTACTCGAACCGTTACATTCTCTTCGTTTGTGATGGTTATTATTTTGTCCGACTCCTTCAACCTGATGTAGACGAACTCACCACTATCATTTGGTTTTATGCTCTCTATTACTTCTCCGTCTTGATTAAAAATTCGTATCTCAGAATTCATATCAACTCCGGCAGATTTGAAAGAATAGGCCTCATCGGGCCTCACCTGTTCAAAAGCAAATTCTCCTTTCTGGTTGGTGAAAGCTCTGGCAATGGTATTGCCTTCTGAGTCTTGTAAAAAAATCTCTACCCCTTTTTTTCCTTCCTTCTCGG
>DATFKV010000378.1:0-4102 GCA_035268465.1 Cryomorphaceae bacterium
GACAAGGGAATTGCTCGCGTAGGTAAACCGATGGACGATGTGAGTGCCTCGATTGAAAATGTTGGAAAACTTGAAGTCTATAAATTGGAAAAAGGTCTGGCTCTTTTGGCTACCGTGGCAGGTGCAGCTCCTATGATCGGATTCTTGGGAACCGTTATTGGTATGATCTCAACTTTCCACGCTATGAAAATATCGGATGCCGGGGTTGAAATCGCAGCTCTGTCGGGTGGAATTATGCAAGCCATGATTACCACCGTCACCGGTCTGATCATCGGTATTATCGCCTATATCGCCTACAACACCTTGGTGGTTAAGGTCGATAAAGTCGTTCACCGAATGGAGGCTCGATCGATTGAGTTTATCGACCTACTTGAAGAACCCGGTAAATAAGCACTATGGATCTGAGATCACGAAATAAAGTCGATCCGAGTTTTTCCATGTCGTCCATGACGGACTTGGTTTTCTTGCTATTGATTTTCTTCATCATATTATCGACGCTCGTTAGTCCGTATGCTCTTCCGGTGGATTTGCCCGTAAGCAAAAATCGAGCGAAGGATAAACAGACCATTGCCTTGAGGATAGATCAGGATTTGATCTATTCGGTGGACAACCAAATAATCGATCCCTTTACTTTGGAATCAACCTTGGCGGGGGAATTGCAAGGAGCAGAAAAGCCTGGCATTATTTTGCACGTCGATCAGAGCGTTCCTACGGGAAAAACGGTTGAAGTTTTAGACATTGCCAAAAGGAATCAGTGGAAAATCGTATTGGCTACAAAGCCTGAATAGATGAAAGCCGAAGAAGACGAAAAAAAGAGAAAAGTAAAAGCCATTGTGGTTACCATCGTATTTCATGCGGTGGCTTTAATCTTGTTTATCTTTTTTGGACTAAAGCAGCCAAACCCTCTTCCTCAAGATGCGGGAGCCTCGGTGGAGTTTGGCTGGGACGCCGATGCGGGTGGCCCCGATATCGTAAGCCCAACTCAACAGGTTCAACAACCGGAACCCGTTACCGAGAGTCAACCCGAAGTGGTCGAAGACCCCGTAGATGAAGTAGCAGAGGAAGCGGAAAGTGAAATTGCCGTTCCCAAACCTTCTGAGGTCAACCCAAAACCCGTAGAAGACAAGAAACCTGAACAGCCGGTTGAAAAACCAAAGCCGAAACCTACCATCAGCGATCAACTCAATGATGCATTGCAGTCATTGAATGAAACCAATAATCCGGGAACCGGTCAAGGCGAAACGACAGGTGACGGGGATCAAGGGAGTCCGGATGGGACTGATGGCGAAGGAATGATAGGCAGTGGAAGTGGAAGCTGGCAACTCGACGGACGAAGCATGCTCCCCGGCTATGGCACCAAAATTACTACCACAAAGGAAGAGGGAGTTGTTGTGTTGAATATTTGGGTGGATAAAAACGGCAAGGTCACCAAAGTTCAACCAAACCTGAGAGAATCGAATACCACCTCGCAGTATTTGATCAACCTCGCCAAGAATGACGTGTTGAATAATTTCAAATTTAACGGAGACCCCGACGCGTCTATCTCCCAACGAGGGAAAGTACGTTACGTTTTTCAGCTCAAGTGATGGATTACCGCGAAACGGTTGAATATCTCTTTAGTCAACTCCCGATGTTTCAGCGAGTGGGAGGAGCGGCTTACAAAGCTGATTTATCGAACACCATCGCCATTTGTAAAATTTACGATAATCCCCAACACAAGTTCAAGTCAATACACGTTGCAGGCACCAATGGAAAAGGGTCTGTTGCACACACTTTGGCCTCCATATTCCAGGCTTGTGGTTACAAAACGGGACTCTTCACCTCGCCTCATCTCAAAGATTACCGAGAACGTATTCGAATCAATGGGGAGATGATCTCTGAAGATTACGTCGTAGACTTCGTAGAGAAATTTAAAAAAGGAGACCACGACCTAAAACCCTCCTTCTTTGAGTTGACCTGTGTCATGGGCTTCTCTTATTTTGCCGATCAGGAAGTCGATATCGCTATTCTGGAAGTGGGGATGGGCGGCCGCTTGGACTCCACAAATGTGGTAAACCCCGAGCTTTCGGTGATTACACACATCAGTAAGGATCACCAGCAATTTTTGGGCGACACGATAGAACTCATCGCCGCCGAGAAAGGTGGAATCATTAAAAAAGGTACACCTGTTGTCATCGGTGAAAATACGTTCTCCGTGAGACAAGTTTTGGAGCAGATTGCCGCCAAACAGGGAGCTTCTTATTACGATGTTTTCGCGAGTTCACCGATACTGGAAACGGATCTCAAAGGTTCTTACCAAAGAGAAAATATGCGCACCGTGGCCATGGCTGTTAAGGCGATGCGCGAAGCAGGTTGGGAACTTCCTCAGAAAAAAGTGGAGGAAGGTGCCAAATCGGTGGTATTGAAGACGGGGTTAAGAGGCCGCTGGGAAGTCATCGGTGAAATGCCAAAAGTGATCACCGATGTGGGGCACAATGAAGCGGGAGTTCAACAGGTGGTAGACCATTTGAGGCGTCAGACTTACGTTCGATTACACATGGTTTGGGGGATGGTGGGTGACAAGGATGCGAAAGCAATTTTGGCTTTGCTGCCCAAATCGGCGACTTACTATTGGTGCAAAGCGGATGTCCCTCGGGGAAAAGACGCTGAAGAACTCGCTCAAGAGGCGAACAAACACGCTTTACTTGGGAAAGTATACCCTTCGGTTACGATAGCTCTCGAAACCGCCAAGAAAGAGGCACAGCTCAACGATTTGATTTTTGTGGGGGGAAGCGTTTTTGTGGTAGCAGAAGTTATTTAGCGCCCGTCATGAAAACTTGCTATCTACGTTTCTATTGTCTTGAAAACTGTCGTTGACTTTTGTCAACTCCCTGTTTGTCAATACTGCGAGAGCCACTTCGACAAGGTCTGTTCAGCGCTTCCTATTGAATTTCAAGGACCGACACTATCATCTCTGCAAACCGACCAAATTATTTTTTTGTACTCAGAGTTTGCTACGATAAAAAATCATCTATATTTGCACTCCCGAAAACAAAAAGGGCGATTAGCTCCCCCGATAGCGATCGGGATCAGAGCACCTTCAATTACAAGAAGGGCGATTAGCTCAGTTGGTTCAGAGCACCTGCCTTACAAGCAGGGGGTCGTAGGTTCGAATCCTACATCGCCCACAAGAAAAACTACCCCGACGATAGTCGGGGTTTTTTTGTGCCCAAAACTTTGGCTGAGCTCGCTCAGAGCCAAAGTTTTGGGCACAAAAAAGCAAACCTCCGCTTCGCTGAGGTTTTGTTTTTCTTGAGCATCGGGTCCTCGATGAATAGGATCAGCCCGTTTTTCAGGCTAATCCGAAATCTATCATTTTGAAGACACCGAGGCCTTCAAAAGGATCGACGAAGTCTATCCTCAAGCAGCAACCGCAGGATGCAAATCCTGCGGAGCATTATCAAGATAAGGAACCTACTACCAAGGTCAATGTCTTCACATGTATTGGCGATGGAATTTCAGGCACAAAAAACAAAACCTCCGCTTCGCTGAGGTTTTGTTTTTCTTAAGTACTGATATTCGCAATTAAATAAATGGCAAAGGACAGGAAGACTTTCAGGCTCAGGTTTTAATAAATTTCAAAGGGTGAATCCACCCGTTCAGTGTCGTCTTCATAAGTCGTTTACTTGTTCACAGCAAGCGACTGTGTCAATCGCTGTCCGTTTTCCATCATGGACTCCATCACATAAATTCCCGCGGGCAAATTCAAACTGAAAATTGCATCCGTCGAATTAACCGTGTGCGATTCAACCAACTTTCCTGTCAGATCGAATAGTCGAACCACCTCGATTGTTTCTGAGCTCTGAAGGCGCAATTGATCTACAACAGGATTGGGAAAAGCTTGTACAGAAATTTCTTCGTTCTGTGCGGCTAAGGCTAAAGGGCTTGCAGCTCCGCTGAGTACCACACGCGATAACCAGTAATCCGCATTGCCTCTGTTGTTGTTCAAGTCAAAGTCATCAGACTCTGAATATCCCGCAAGCACGACAGCATTTCCTCCCACTGCCAAGATATCGTAGGCTTCGTCATTGGCAGACCCTCCAAAGTTTTGGCTTGCCGTCAC
>DATFKV010000379.1:0-4052 GCA_035268465.1 Cryomorphaceae bacterium
TAACCCTCACCCGGCATTTCTCCTTACATATACCCCTGATTGCGAGGTGGTTAATGAAGATATGATCGGTCACTACACAATTTGCCGGGGAGACTCCGTGCAGTTTGCTGCCCTTCCGGGCTACGACCATTATGAGTGGAGCAGCGCAGAAAATCTAAGCGATAGTGCTTCGGCAAATCCTTGGTGCAGTGCAGACTCAAGCCGCTGGTACACCGTTCGCATGTGGAGTGATGAGGGAAACCTCTGTCCGCAGACCATACCCGTTTTTGCCGAGGTCAGTGCTATTCCCCGGCCTCGTCCGCTCACGGTTCGGTCAACTTCTTGCCCTAACCCTACCGGACGCATCACCGCTCTCAATCCAAAGGGAAAATCGCCGTTTTCGTATTGGCTCTATGATGTGAATCAAGGTGGCAATGTTTCTAATGGTTTGGCGCCGGGCGTGTATGATTACCGCATTCGCTCGGCGGCAGGTTGCGAGTGGGATACTACGGTAGCCCTGCGGCTTGATCCTTTTCAAGAAGCTTCTTTCGATCCCTTTCCACGTTCGGGTTTCTCGCCGCTCACGGTCGCCTTTGCCAACACCTCTACCCAAGCCACCGGCTACCAATGGCTCATCAACGGCGTGCCCATATCGGAGAGTGAAGACATCACCTACACTTTTCCCGATTCGGGAAGTTTTGAGGTTTCGCTCATTGCCTACCGCCTCGATGAGACTTGCGCCGATACGGCCACCTTTACCCTCAGGGTAGAGCCGGGCATCAAGGTCTTAATGCCCAATATCATCACCCCTAACGGCGATGGGCGGAATGATGCCTTGGTAGCACAAGTCAGCGGACTGGCTTCTGCGCGTTGGGTGATCTACAACCGTTGGGGGAATGAGGTAGCAGCGGGAAGTGATGATGCGGCTTTGCCGCAGATTGAACTCTGGCAGCCTGAGAGTGGAGTTACGGCGGGTCAGTACTCGGTGGTGTTTGTGGCTGAGGGATTGGCGAGGCAGGTTGAGAAGATGGTGTTTGAGGTGACGGTGGTTGAATAAGGAATTTCAGGGTGCGGATTTCGCAGAGATTTCTATGTTAACATGCAAGCGATATTTCGTTTTTGATTGAAAAATAATTTTCTCTTTGATAGGGTGTCTGTCTTAGGATTACAGCAAATATTCTATGCACAAGTTTATTTCTGACTGCGTTCAGGACACTCATCTTGTTTTTGCCTTCTGCCACTTTTCTTTTATAGTAGTCTTGAAGCTCACCTTTGCTTCGTATCGCGGCCATAGCTGCCATATGGAGTAATTGTTTAAGGTTCTTGTCTGCCATTTTCGATATTCGTTGCCTTTTGATAATGGTACCTGATTCGTTAGCAAATGGAACAACTCCGGCGTAGCATGCCAGATGCTTCGCACTGCTGAAGTTTCTAAAGTTATCGGTTCGAATGATGAAGCGCAGGGCGGTTTGTGCCCCGATGCCCGGAATGCTTCGCAGCAGGGCTTCGTTTGTGCTGATCTCTTCATCCTGTGCGGCCAGGCCTTCTATTTCAGCTTCTGCTTTTTTGATGGCAGCGTTAATGGTTTTCAGTACCGTTCTGTACCCTTTCACCAGAGCTTTGTAAAGTTCCGGATCGTGGCTTTTGGCTTCCCTTAGTTGGTTTTCCATAGCTACCTTTTTTTCGATCAACGTTTCACGGATCTTGACCTGATGCTGCAAAGCCCTCACCAGTGGTTTTTCCGGTTGATAGATCACTGCTTTGTCTCGGTAACGGCAGGCATATTCTGCTATGCGCAGAGCATCCTGTCGGTCGGTCTTTCCGCGCATGTCGGTGCTTGCTCGTTTGATTTTCAAGGCATGCTCGACCCATAATGCTATACCCAACTTGTGGCAAACACGCTTAAGCGGATTAGAGTAAATTCCTGTGTTTTCGCAACAAACCAACAGATCCTCACGGGCTATCTTGTTCTTTTTCAATACGGTCATGAGGTACCTTTCCCACTTCACGTCGGTGTTTTGTACTACTTTTTCCGAAAGGACGGACAGACCATCGGTGATCAACGCACTATCTCCTTTTTTCTTGGAGATGTCCACTCCGATTAAATACTTTTGATTCATCATTATTTTTTTGACTTCCACGCTCAGTGTATAATCCAAGTCCTTGATAATAGGCCCCTAGCCTGAATTTCTATTTGGAACTGCACTGAAGGAAACAAGGGTCAAAATCTCAGCATAGGCCTAAAAACCTCCGGCGCAGAACGATTCCCCTTGTTTCCTGTGGAAGTTATTTTCAAAGTCAAAAGTAACTCACCAATACAGTTTAGAATACCTCTGGGCAAACTAAAGGTGCGCAGAGCATCGCTGAAGCGATGATGGAGATCGCGGAGGGTGCTTTTATGAAGAGCTGATTGGCTTATCAATTGTTCTCGATACAAATTGCTCATCCCTTGCAATTACGTCCCTTCGGTCAGTTAGATCGCTTCTTCGTCGCTAAGTTCACTCGAACTGACAATCACTCCTGAATCTATAACCACGGTACTTTATCAGTTCGAGTGGTTTTCCTGAAGAATGAAGGAAAAGTGTATCGAGAACATTTTAAAGCAAGATTGACCTACCGAGTGTTCTCGATACTATTTTCTCCTGCGTCGAAAATCACTCCTTTAGACTTGTATTAGTTTTACAAAACGGGAAAAGGATAGGTGAACCAGGGTCACTCCAGCAAAGAGCTATAGTTCGATTCGGACCTTTCCTTTTTCATCATGCAAGTATCAAATAGAAATTAAGGGATACAGCCCTATTATCAAGGAGTTGATTTATGCATGACTATCCCGGTTTGTTTTAAACTTAAACTACAAAACTATGAAGAAACCGACTTATTTTATCGGAGTCGATGTCAGTAAAAAGACTGTTGATCTGACCATTTTTATTGAAGGTAAACCTTACCACAAGGTGATTAAGAATACGCGCCCTTCGATCCAAAAATACGTAACCGATCTCATTAAAAATCATTCCTTTTCCGAAGCTGATATTGCAGTAGGAATAGAGAATACGGGAAACTACAGCTTACCTTCTTTGGAGGTTTTCGCCCAAACTGATGTCAAGCTTTACTTACTTTCTCCACTGCATATCAGCAAGAGCATGGGCTTGATCAGGGGTAAAACCGATTGCATTGACAGTATGCGCATTGCGCAATTTCTGACAAAAAACTACAACGACCTTGCGGAATACACACCTAAACGTGAAGTGATAACAGAGCTTGCCTTGCTGCTCTCCAGGCGCAGTAAACTTCAAAAGCTCATCAAATCTGAAAAGAGCACTGTAGAAGCTTTGTGTTGTGTAAAAAAAGGAAACGCGACACGACTCATCATCGCTCAAAGCAAGGCAGATGTCAAGTACTTGAGAAAACAGATCAAACGTATTGAAGAAGAGATCCTGTTGTTGATCAAGGAGGATCAAAGTCTATCCAGGCAAAGTTCGCTGCTTCGATCCATACCAGGCGTCGGGAAAGTACTCACGTGGTATCTACTGGTAAAAACCAATGAGTTCAAGAGTATCAAAGACCCGAGAAAACTAGCTTGCTTTGCGGGCGTCGCACCCTTTGAACATTCATCGGGATCATCGGTCAGGGGACGAACAAAAGTCTCTGTTTTTGCTGATAAAATGCTTAAAAAGATACTCCACATGGCCGCCATGAGAGCCTCGACACTGGAGGGTGAGTTGCGTGTTTATTATCTGAGAAAAGTCAAAGAAGGGAAGAATAAAATGTCTGTCCTGAATGCTCTTCGCAACAAATTAATCCACCGAGTTATCGCCGTTATAAATCGAAATCAACCCTATCAGAAAAAGTATCAAAATCACTTGGTGTTGTCATAGAAATCGAACTGACAAATCGCGGCTATTTTCGATGTAGGAGAAAATAGCAAGCCATCGCAAGAGCACGCCACGGGGTGACCACTCCTTGGAACACATTGTTTTAATTGTTAGACTTGTCTCTATCAACCAAAAACCTTTCTCAATTTACTTCGATGAGCCTCATTTTTACCGCCGATGATTTTGGTGCCTACGACCAAA
>DATFKV010000380.1:0-7767 GCA_035268465.1 Cryomorphaceae bacterium
TATAGGCCCGCACTCCATCGTCATGCCCAATACCAAAATTGGTAAGGGGTCAATTGTTGCTGCTTATTCATATGTCAGTGGAAAATTTCCTGATTTTGCAATAATCTCAGGAAACCCGGCAAAGGTGGTGGGAGATACGCGAAAAATAGATGCTAAATTACTGAAAGAACATCCCGACCTCCGCACCTATTATAACGAATGGGCTGAGCCGGAGGCAAGTCATTCTGATCTTACGTGAAACGGGCTTTGAGACCCATAAGTCTCCATTACAGTGGTAAAAGCTAAGTACAAACTTCTGATTATCGCTCCCGCAGGTGCTCACCTGAAAAATTTTCTGGAGAGAATAGAGCATGCTGCTTCTTCAATTCACATCATCACTTCAAAACCTCTATCACTTAAGACCAACTACCCTGTCACTTTCGTAGATTTCGGACTGAAAAAAGCAAGCAATTATTACCAAACCCCACGGAAAATTCGAGAAGTTTTTAAAGCGTTTAAGCCCGATATAGTACATATTCATCAGCTCAATTCAGTAGCTTATTTTGCCTTTAAAGGGTTAAAGGAAGTGAATGTCCCCGTTGTTTGCACGGCCTGGGGTTCCGATGTTTTGGTCTTACCCGAGAAAAATACCCTCATGAAGCGGATGGTTCAAAGCTCAATCAGACAAGCTTCCGCCATCACTTCAGATTCTGCCTACATGGGCGAGCGTATCAAAGAGCTAGCTCGTCCTAAAGAGGTGGATGTGACCATCTGTAACTTCGGCGTTTCCAAGCCTCTTTATGACCTTCCGAAGGAGAAGGTTATTTACTCGAACAGATTGCACAAGCCGCTTTATAGAATCGACAAAATCATACGCGCTTTCCACCAATACGCCCAAACCGAAGCGGGACAAGAATGGAAGCTGGTAATCGGCGCAATCGGAACCGAAACGGAGAAGCTCAAAAACCTCGTTTCTGAATTGAACTTGAATGAGAAAGTAGAGTTCGTGGGTTGGTTGGAGAAAGAGGACAATATGAAGTGGTATGCCAAGGCCAAGATCTGGGTTTCCATACCCGAATCAGACGCTACTGCCATATCCTTGCTGGAAGCCTTGTACAATGGTTGCTATCCGGTGGTAATTGACCTTCCTGCTTCTCATGAATGGATTAAATCAAATGATCAGGGAAGAATTGTCGAGGATGTGGATTCCGATTTCTTCGAGGATATTGATCAAGTGGATTTTGAAAAGGCGGCTCGGGCCAATGTGGAGCTGATTAAAAAAGAAGCAACCTACGAGGTGAGCGAGACAAAATTCGAATCCCTGCACCGCAGATTAATCGGAAGTAAATGAGCCGGATCTGTCACTTTACTTCCGTACACCAGGCATACGACACGCGTATCCTGTTGAAAGAATGTCGATCATTGGCCAAAGCGGGTAACGAAGTTTTCTTGGTAGCTCAGCACGAATGCTCTGAAAGGTGGAACGAGGTCAGTATCATTGGTCTTCAGAGAAAACAAAAAGGACGATTGAGTCGAGCCCTTTTTTTTACTTGGAGAGTGTTTTTTGGCGCTCTTAAAACGAGAGCCGACGTCTTTCACTTTCACGATCCTGAGCTCATTCCTTTCGGATTGCTCTTAAGGCTATTTGGAAAAAAGGTGATTTTTGATGTACACGAAAACATCTCCAGACAGATCAAAGTAAAGGAATATCTTCCCCTCAGAAATTTCGTTGCAAAGCTCTATGGTTTCGTTGATTGGATTTCGGCGAAAGCTTTCTTTTTAGTTCTAGCTGAAAACTCCTATAGATCCATTTACGAGCCCTATACCCATAAATTGGAAACGGTTTTGAATATGCCCGATATCCAGTTCTTATCTCCTTATAAAAGATCTGATCGTGCGGTGAGTGGTCCGGTTGAGCTTTTTTATATCGGTGGAATAACTTTCGAAAGAGGTATCGAAACCATCGTGAAGGCACTTCTCGAACTTCAGGAGAGACAGATTTCTGTCAATTTTCACTGTGTGGGCCCTTACGAGCAGGCAGTAATGAATAGAGTCAAATCAATTCCAAGCTATGACGAGATTCAAAATTCTATACATTTTTATGGGCCCGAAAGATTGGATATTGCATTGCAACGTGCAGAGAATTGTCAAATAGGTCTTTCTATTCTAATGCCAATTGAGAATTACCTGGAATCATATTCAACCAAAATATTTGAATACATGGCAATCGGACTTCCGGTCATTACATCTGACTTTCCCCTTTATCAAGATGTGGTAGAAAGGTATCAGTGCGGATTTTGTGTGGACCCTTCGAACCATCAAGAACTCGCTGACCGAATTATGGATTTGACCAAAACTCCGGATTTGCTGGCCGCAATGAGTGCGAATGGAATTCACGCTGCCGAAACCAAGTTCAATTGGGCTGAAGAAGAAAAAAAGCTTTATAAAGTTTACGCTAACTTGACCGAATCGTAAGAATGACTATCCAACCACAAGAGAATCAAGGAGAGGGCTTCGCCAACGGGGTTTTTTCTTCTCCTTCATGGTGTCAGGTATTTGCTCCTTCCGTTCAGGGGTTGGCTATTTTCAAAGGCAAGAATCCGGTAGCAGCATTCGTGCTCTTTTATTTTAAGAAATACGGAAAGGAGGTATTAATCCATCCTCCCTTTGCACCCAATTGCGGTTTGATGCAGTTTTCAAGTCATCCCAAACAGTATACTAAAGCCACGGAGTTAAAAAGAATACTGCGAACCTTTGCCGAGTACCTTCAAAAGGAGCACTCCGATTCATACATTGATATCGCTCTTCCTTCTGATATTAAAGATACTCAACCTTTTATTCAGGCTGGCCTGAAAACCGATGTAGGGTACACTTACCTGCTCAATATAGAACCGGATGAAGATGACTTACTGGCCAATTTCTCTTCTGAGAGGAGGAAAAATGTGAAGGATGCTCTGAAGAAGAAATTGAGCGTCGAAAAAGATTACAATCCTGATAAAGTTGTGGCCAGAGTTCAGCAAACACTCAATAATTCGGGCATCAATTACAACTACGATTACCTCCGACGGATCATTGATGGGGAGTTTTCATATACAATCTCCGTCATCTCAGGAAATGACGTGGCAGCAACCGCAGTCATTGTATTCGATTCAAGTCGCGCTTATTATGTGGCCGGAGGAACCGGTAAGGATCCTTCCATGGCGGGGGCTTCTGCTCTGGTTTTATGGGAAGCCATAAAGGAAGCCAAGCGCAGAGGTATACCGACTTTTGATTTTTGCGGCTCAAACGTACCTTCCATCGAGAAATTCTTTAGGGGTTTTGGGGGCGAGCTTACTCCCTATTTTAGAATTAAGAAAAATACCGTTTTGCCCGATATGTTGAAAACGGCCAAGAAACGATTTGGCATATGAAAAACATTCCTTTTCGTAAACCTGAGGATTTCTACCAAGCGTCGATTTATCTGCTCGCATTCTCCATCCCCGTTCTCAAATATGGAATACAGATCCCCATTATTCTTCTGGTGGTGGCGTGGCTTTTCGCCAAAAGGAGGGTCGATAAAAAGGCCCTCATTCCAATCCTCCTTTTTGCGTCTGTTTACATCTTCCATCTCATCGCTATGCTCTACACCGAAAATCTCGATCGAGGCGCAAAGGATTTGATACAAAAACTCTCGCTGATTCTATTTCCGGTACTCATTGGCACCGGGCCGAAGTTGACCGAAGAGATTCGCAACCGAGGCATGAAGTTTTTCATTCTGGGCGCCCTCACCGCCGTCGTTTTGGGTTTTGTCTCTTCGGCAATCGAATACGGCAACACGGGTGAACTTTCATCTTTTTACATGTCGGAATTTTCACCCGCTCATCACCCTTCTTACATCAGCTTCTACTTGGTTATTGCCTTGGCTATGCTACTGCTGAGAATCGAGAAAACAACGGATTTCAAAACAGCAATACCCCTATGGCTTGCCGTTTTATTTCTGAGCTTAGCCCTGATTTTCCCCGCCAGCAAAATGGGGTTCATCAATTGGGCGTTGGTATTTCTCATCTTCCTTTTGAAGTGGTTCATCCTAAAACCACATCATAGAAAATCAGTCGCCCTGCTCGTGGGTAGCGGACTTCTTTTTGTTCTCTTTCTCAAGTTCGATCCCGTTGCCAGTGCACGCGTTGAAAAAGCGGTGGAGGTGTCATCCAATTTGGATCAACCCAACAAGGAATCGCAGATAGAAAGCAATACCGCTCGACTTTACTCTTGGAGTACAGCCCTCACTTTGATTAAGGAAAATCCCGTTGGTGTAGGTACGGGCGATATAAACGATGAAATGGTCTCTTCCTATGAAAGGCAAGGGCTCGACGAACTTGCCGCAAAGAACCTCAATCCACACAATGAATTTCTCCAAATAGCGGTGGCTCTGGGTATTCTTCCTGCGCTGCTTTTCCTCTACTCTTTGGTTTTTCCTTTCGGTAAGATCATCCGAAACAAAGACTGGATCTACGGGATATTTCTGCTGAGTGTTTTTATTCAATTCGCCGTAGAGTCCATGCTGGAAAAACAAAGCGGGGTGATCTTCTTTGCCTTCTTTAATGCCTACTTCTATTTCTCTTCCGATGAATAAAGTTGCTGTTGTCATACCCTGCCTCAACGAAGAGAAATACATCAAGGCCTGTGTTCAATCCATAACCTCTTCTGATCTCACAAATGTCGAGCTCAGCGTTTACGTAGTAGACGGAATCAGTAGTGATGCCACGAGAAAGATTGTGAGCGAAATGGCTGCTTCAGATCTTAAAGTCCACCTCATTGACAACGAGAAGCGGGTCACTCCCGTAGCTTTGAATTTGGGTGTTAAAGCTGCTGAAGGCTCTGATGTCCTCATCATTTTGGGAGCTCACGCAGAAGTACAGAAAGATTTTATTCAAGAAAATTTGGCCACGCTGAAGCGCTTTCCCGAAGCAGAATGTGTAGGTGGTGTGATTGAGAATGAATACGAAAACGAAGCCGCGAGAATCGTTGGATTGGCCATGTCATCACCGTTTGGAGTCGGTAATGCCACATTTAGAACAGGTGGAAAGGAAAGTTTTGTAGATACGGTGGCTTTCGGTGCGTATAGATATGAAGTATTCAACAGCATCGGGCTTTTTGATGAGCGCTTGGTTCGCAATCAAGACGATGAATTCAACTTTCGAATCACAAATTCAGGCGGAAAAATCTACTTCAACCCAAAAATTCGTTCTAAATACTTTGTACGAAGCAGCTATTCCAAACTGGCACGACAATATTATCAATATGGGTATTGGAAAGTGTTCGTTAATCGAATTCATCAAACCATCACCACATGGCGCCAAACTATACCTCTGTTTTTCGTTCTTTTTCTGATTACCTTCTCCATTCTCGCCTTGTTGAACACTTACTTTTCGGGAATACTGTTTTCCGGAGTACTGGTCTGGCTCATAGGATCTGTCGTTGCCGCAATGAGCCAAAAAGCTCCAACGGCCATTTGGCCAAAACTAGTCCTCGTCTTTTTTATTCTCCATTTCTTCTACGGACTGGGTTATGCGAAGGGTATCCTGGATTTTCTCATCTTTAGGAAATTGCCCGATACCCATTCACCCAATATAACGCGTTGATCATGATGAAAATCCTAACCATAATAGGGGCCCGACCCCAATTCGTCAAAGCAGCCGCTATTAGCCGACAGGTAGCCCTTGATCCCGAGGTGGAAGAAGTCATCGTCCACACGGGGCAGCACTTCGATGCCAATATGAGTGAGGTCTTTTTCACGGAAATGGAAATCCCCAAGCCCAAGTACAATCTGGATATCAACGCGCTTGGCCACGGAGCCATGACGGGCAGAATGCTTGAAGGTATCGAGAAATTGATCCTCGAGGAAAAACCGGACGTAGTGCTGGTCTACGGCGATACCAACTCCACCATTGCGGGTGCTTTGGCCGCCCGAAAACTTCACGTAAAAGTGGGCCACGTCGAAGCGGGACTACGTAGCTTCAATATGGAAATGCCCGAAGAGGTGAATCGAATTCTCACAGATCGAATTTCCGATTTTCTCTATTGTCCTACCGATACCGCAGTGAACAATCTTAACCGCGAGGGATACGAACTTTTGGATGCTGAGGTGGTGCGAACGGGAGATGTGATGTACGATGCAGCCCTTTTCTATGCTCAAAGATCTGCTGAGCTTTCCACTGTGATCAAAAAGCTCCCACACGAAAAGTTTGCGCTTTGTACGCTTCACCGAGCCGAAAACACCGATGATCCAAACCGGCTCTCTGTTTTCGTCGAGAGTCTGAACGAAATTCACAAACAGCTTCCCGTAGTTTGTCCCTTGCATCCGCGAACGCGCAAGAAACTGGCCGAGCACGGACTCCAACTCGAAGTTCATACCATCGATCCCGTCGGATACTTTGATATGGTGGAATTACTCAAGCATTGCCAATTGGTGCTAACCGATAGCGGCGGCTTGCAGAAAGAAGCTTTCTTCTTCAAGAAGCCTTGCATCACCATGCGCGACCAAACGGAGTGGGTGGAATTGGTAATTAATGGATTCAACATCTTGGCTGCGCCAAACCAAGAAAGCATGCTCTCCGCATTTCAAGCCATGAGCTCCAAAAACATCGTCTTCGATATGGATCTCTACGGCGATGGAAAGGCTGCTAGAGCTATTCTCGGCCACCTTAAGTCCGTTGTGGGTTGATTCGAGTTTTCGTTTTGCAAATTCTGTAGGGATAGAACAATACGTGTTGTCTTCATTTAGTTGACACGTGTTTTCTGGTTCTTTTGTATTTTTACCTTGTTAAAGATTTCAATTTTCAACTGATGAACACAAAGCTAACTCTGACAATCGAAAAGGAAGTAATCGATCGAGCCAAGAAGTACGCGAAGGAAGAAAAGCGCAGCTTGTCTGATATTATCGAGAATTACTTAAAAATGTTGACGCAAAGCAAATCAGAACTTAATGCAAATGAGCAAGAGCTAAATCCTCTAGTCGCTTCCTTAAGAGGTTCGTTTAAAATGCCGAAAGATATGGACTACCAAAAGGAGTTGAATAAGCGCAGAGAGGATAAATATTCTTAGGTGGATAAAGTTCTGATTGATACCGATGTGATAATGGATTTCTTTTTTGACAGGAAACCATTTTCAGAACATTCTACTGATGTTCTGAACCTCTGCGCTGAAGAAAAAATTGAGGGATTTACCACTCCCGTGGTTGTTTGTAATGTCTATTATTTGCTGCGAAAAACAGCAGGACATAAATTGATTATAGAAAAAATCAATCGACTACTTCAGATTATAGATGTGATTAATACAGGTAAAGCGGCGGTCTTAAAAGCACTAAATTCTGAATTCAAGGATTTTGAAGACGCGCTTCAGAATTTCTCTGCCATAGAAGATGGTCAAATTAAAATAGTCATCACTCGGAATATTAAAGATTTTAAAAAGAGTAATCTTATTGTTCTAACTCCCAATGCATATTTAAAGAGCAGGGCGGATAAGTGATGTTCCCTCCAACGAGATTTAAAACTAGCATTCATCATTGAACAACCTATTTGATTGTGGATAGTACCTTAGCCCGAAATTTGATTTAGATATGATACCGTTCTCTCCTCCACGTATGGATCAAAAAATTGTCGATGAAGTAACCGATACCTTGCTGTCGGGATGGATCACGACCGGTCCGAAAACCAAGCGCTTCGAAAAGGAGATTTCGGCTTACACGGGAGCGAAGACCACCATCTGCTTCAACTCCGCCACGGCGGGAATTGAATTGGTGCTGCGCTG